>NZ_JBEFDG010000088.1:0-165027 GCF_040137905.1 Corticimicrobacter sp. | reverse complement strand
GTTTCTCCATGCATAAAAATCAAAAAAGCCTGCCGTCGAATCCGGACGGCAGGCTTTCGGGGGGATCAGGCCGGGCATGTCATGCACCCGACCCTCTATCCACACTCAGGGCAAGCTCGTGTGCTTACTCCGAGCAACTCCCGCAGCAACCGCCGCTGGCATGTGCGCCGCTCTTGCCTTCGAGCGATGCGGCAGCCACGCCATGTGCCGGAGCACGGGTGCTGAGCAGGCCGCTGATGACCTGCCAGGTGACCGACAGCGCACCCACGATGAACACCATGTCACCGAAAGTCCGCACCCAGCGCAGCGTCTGCAGGATGTCCTGTTGCAGGAAGGCTTCGCTGCGGGCAAACCACATGCCTTCACCCACGCTGGCGTGGAACTGGATCAGGCCGATCGGCAGCAGGCTGGTGAACATCATCAGTGCCAGACCGATATTGAGCCACCAGAAGGCGCGCTTCATCAGGCTGTCATTGAAGACCATCTGCGGACGGATGTAGCGCAGTACCAGCAAGGTAAAGCCCAGTGCCAGGAAACCATAGACGCCGAACAATGCTGCGTGTGCGTGCACTGCCGTGGTGTTCAGGCCCTGGATGTAGTACAGCGAAATGGGCGGGTTGATCATGAAGCCGAAGACACCGGCACCGAGCATGTTCCAGAAGGCCACGGCCACGAAGAACATCAGGGGCCACTTGACCTTGTCCATCCACGGGGCGCGGAACTTCAGGCGCCAGTTTTCCCATGCCTCGTGACCCAGCACCACCAGCGGCACCACTTCGAGCGCACTGAAGCTGGCACCCACGGCCATCACAGGCGTGGTCGTACCCGAGAAGTACAGGTGGTGGAACGTACCGGGCACACCACCCAGCATGAACAGCGAAGCCGAGGCCAGGCTGGCAGCCGTTGCCATGCGGTACGACACCAGACCCAGGGTCGAGAAGATGAAGGCCAGCGCCGTCGTGGCGAACACTTCGAAGAAGCCTTCCACCCAGAGGTGCACCACCCACCAGCGCCAGTATTCCATCACCGACAGGTGAGTGCGCTCACCGTACATCAGGCCGGCACCGTAGAACAGGCCGATTGCCACAACCGAAGCGGTCAGCAGGGCCAGCAGGTTCTTGTCGCCATCCTTTTGCTTGAAGGCGGGCGCAATACCACGCGCCATCAGGACCAGCCAGAACACCACACCCAGGAACTTGCCGATCTGCCACAGGCGACCAAGTTCCACATACTCATAGCCCTGGTGACCCAGCAAGAAATTCCATTCCTGGGGCATGATGTGGGCAATCGCCAGGTAGTTACCCGTATAGGAACCCACCACCACCACGACCAGCGCCCAGAACAGGATATCCACGCCCAGCTTCTGGTACTTCGGGTCCTTGCCGCCATTGATCAGCGGGGCCAGGAACAGGCCGGCAGCCAGGAAGCCCGTGGCGATCCAGAACAGCGCGCTCTGGATGTGCCAGGTACGCAGCAGCGAGTACGGGAACCAGCGCGACAGCTCGATGCCATAGAAACCCTGGCCTTCGACCGTATAGTGCGCAGTCGCACCGCCCAGGAACACCTGGAACGTGAACAGTGCCACCACCAGGAACAGGTACTTGCCCAGTGCGCGTTGCGACGGGGTCAGCGGCACCAACGTGAGCGGATCACGCTTGGGCGCTTCCGGCTCGGCATGGTCTTCCTTGCGCAGGAAGGCCCAGCCCCACACCAGGAAGCCCACACCCGCCATCATGATCACGACGCTGAGGATGGACCACATGACGTTTTCAGGCGTCGGCTTGTTGCCGATCAGGGGTTCGTGCGGCCAGTTGTTGGTATAGGTCGCTTCCGAACCGGGACGCTGCGTGGCAGCCGCCCATGCCGTCCAGAAGAAGAACGCAGCCATCTGCTCGCGACGCTCGGCGCTGGGCAGGGTGTTTTCCTTCATGGCATAGTTGCTGCGCGTGCTCTGGAACTCGGGATCGTTGCCGAACAGGCGGCTGTAGTACTCGGCGGTCTGTTCGATGGCCTTGGCACGACGTGCCGACAGCAGCACCGTACCGCTGTCTTCGTTCCAGGTGTTGCGACGATATTCGGCCTTGAGCTTGGCTTCCAGCACGGCCTTTTCGCTATCGGACAGTTGCGCGACCGGCTTGCCGTATTCCTCTACCGAAGCCAGTTCCATCCAGGCAACCAGTTCGCGGTGCAGCCAGTCTGCCGTCCAGTCAGGAGCCTGGTAGGCACCGTGCCCCCAGATCGAGCCGACCTGCATGCCGCCTGCCGATTGCCAGGCAGTCTGGCCGTCGAGCACGGTGTCGTGGGTATAGAGCGTATCACCGCTGCCTTCCACGACGTACTGCTGCGGGATCGGCGGCGCGACGCGATAGACCTCGGCCCCGTAGTATCCCAGCAGGGAAAATGTCACGATCAATACGCCGATCAGCGTAAACCATAATTTGCGGTACTCACCCATGCTGCACCTCGCCAGACATCAACGCCTGTTCGGCGTTCTCGAAAAGTATGTTGTTCTCAAGATGGATATGTTCCATCAGGTCCTCCTTAAAAGTACGCAATCCCAAATAAAGCGCACGCCAGGTATTGCAGGCACCCGCCGGCAACGTAATGCCGTGCGTCAGTGCATCCAGCCGCTCAAGTTCGGCGCCATGCTGGTCATGCTCCATTCGCATGACCATGATCGGCCCCCCGACCGGCGCAGCGGCATTGCGGCGCAGGATGGGGAACAGAATCATTTCTTCCTTGCGCATGTGACTGTCCAGTTCATGCTGGATGTCTTCCAGCAATGCGGCCAGGCCATGCGGGCAATCAGGACTGTCCTGATGCACCTCCTCCACGCGCTGTGCCAGACGGCGCAGTTCGGGCAACTGTTCGCGATGCACGGCGTGATAGCGAACCAGGATGTGATCGATGAGCTCGGCCGGCTCGGCCTGAGTCCAGTCATGCCCTCCCGGCTCGGACGCCTGCGCCTGGAGCTGGCGAGCGACGTCCTGCGGATCGATGCTCAGCGCACTGGCCGCTTCCTGCAGGGTGCGCTTGCCGGCACAACAGAAATCCAGTCCGTACTGATGAAAGATCCTGGTCGCTCCCGGTATGGTGCGAGCCAGCGCACCCAGCGACGTGTTCAACATATCCATTTAGATACTCCTGAAAAATCATTTTCTTCAAAGCAAGATCCGTGCCAACAAATATTTCTCTTTAATATCAAACAGATAAAAACAAACAGGTATTTTTCACCACTCCAGACTCAGGGTAGTAAAAACCCTTATAGGTAAAAAATACCGTACCATGTGCGTCATCCTGTATCCTGTCGGCCCAGTGCGATGCGCCGCCGTACGCCGCCGCCCAGCTTCCCGTTTGTCCTGACGCCTGTATCTGCTGCATGATCGAAGACCTGCTCCTGACTGACCTGACCGTTGAACTGCCCAAGGCTGTTCGCCTGCAAAGACTGGTTTCCGCCCTGCAGGCCGAATTCCATTGCGGTGCCGTCGTCCTGCTTCAACTGGAAGAAGACGCCCTGCGGCCGGTCGCTGCCTGCGGCCTGGTGCGCGAAGCATTGGGACGGCGTTTCATCGTGGCCCAGCACCCCCGCCTGGCCGCCATCCTGGCCCGGCGTGACCTGACCAGCTTTTCCCATGACAGCACCCTGCCCGACCCCTACGACGGCCTGCTGGAAAACCATGCGGGTGCGCCCATGCCGGTTCATGACTGCATGGGGATCAGCCTGTATGTGGAAAGTCGGCTCTGGGGGGTACTGACGCTCGATGCCCTGCAGATCAATACCTTCGACCAGCCTGCCCGCGACGCGGTACGGCGCTGTACTGCCGTGGTCGAAGCCGCCATCCGCGTCACCCGCATCGAGCAGCAGATACATGCCCTGCGGCTCAACCGCCAGGCCGATCCGGTTCCCGGCAAGGCCACAGACAGTGGTGCGGATGCAGAAATCATCGGCCAGAGCGGTGCCCTGACCGCCTTGTTGCAGGAGCTGGATGTCGTGGCCGACTCCAGCCTGCCTGTCCTGTTGCTGGGCGAAACCGGTGTCGGCAAGGAATTGTTTGCACGTCGTCTGCATCGCGTATCACCACGGCGCAACCACCCGCTGATTCACGTCAACTGCGCGGCACTGCCCGAATCTCTGGCCGAAAGCGAGCTGTTCGGCCATGCCAAGGGTGCCTTCTCGGGCGCGACGGCTGAACGGCCCGGCCGCTTCGAGGCCGCCGATGGCGGCACCCTGTTCCTGGACGAAGTCGGCGAGTTGCCACTGTCGGTACAGGCCAAGCTATTGCGCGCTCTGCAGAACGGCGAAATCCAGCGCCTGGGTGCCGATCACCCGCGCCGGGTCGATGTGCGCATCATCGCCGCCACCAACCGGCAACTGCAGGCGGAGGTCAGCGCCGGTCACTTCCGGGCCGACCTCTATCATCGTTTGTCGGTCTACCCGGTGCCGATCCCGCCGCTGCGCGAGCGCGATCATGATGTGCTGCTGCTGGCAGGCCACTTCCTGGAGCTCAACCGTACCCGGCTAGGCCTGCGCAGTCTGCGGCTTTCACCCGAGGCCGAGCAGGCACTGCTGGCCTATCGCTGGCCCGGCAATATCCGCGAACTGGAGCATGTGGTCAGTCGTGCCGCCATCAAGATTATCAGCAAGGGCGCGCAACGCAGCGATATCGTGACGCTGGGTGCCGAACTGCTGGATCTGGATCTGAATGGACTGGCTACAGAGCCAGCAGCACAACACGCCGCAGCATCATCGGAACACCCAACCGCACCAATGGCGCTGCCCGTATTACCGGGCCTGACCTCGGCCGTACGACCCCTGCGGGATGTGATGGATGACTGCCAGCGACGCTGCATCGAACATGCGCTGCAGGCAGCCCAGGGCAACTGGACGCAGGCAGCGCGCCAACTCGACGTGGATGCGAGCAATCTGCACAAGCTGGCGCGACGACTGGGGCTGAAGGCGTGAAGCACGCATGAGCATCCATCTATCCCGAGTCGTGCAACTTGCCATGCTGGGTGAAGTTCCCCACACCCTGCGTTTCCTGTATGTCTCACTGATCGGCCAGCAATTGAACTTCCATGCTGTTTTTACTGACGACGCCTCTGAAGATCATATTGAATCTGCACATCGCGTGCTGACAGAAGTCATGACCAACTGCCCCGCGCATCTTTCAGTCCATGAAAACATCGAGTGCAACAGCGCACAGCCGTGGAAAATTGACAGCGGAGAACACCTTATGTATTTAAGATATGGGGAATTAAGCACTGCCTAGTTGATCCAGATAATTCTGAACCAACTCATTACCGGCTACTGACAGCGTGATGTAGTCTCGATATTCGGCGATGTCGAGATGCTTAACATACTCATCGCCGCGATACAAATGCCCTGCGCATTGATAAATCCTGAAGGCCTGCTTCTCTGTAGAAAGCGGGATATGCCCCAGGACTTCCCAATCTCCGCGCTTGATGTTCGTCGAAGATGCAAAGATGATTTTGAAACTGCCGCGGTAGTCATCAAAGTCAAGAAAATCGCTATCAGCAGGTATTTCTTTCGTATCAGAAACACACAACACACCGAAAGAAACCGCCTTTCGGAAATCGCCCTTGAACGCACACACGACTTGGCAGATGGCATAGCGCCCGTCCCGTGTTTGAATGGCGAAAATATCGCCTTCTTTGTATTTGATCGCCATAATCCATAGCAAAAAACTGAACGATATCGCACGGTCGGCGCCAGATTTGTGGCTGGGAACCTCGCGGCCCCAGCCCAATACATTCGCTTACCCCTGCAGATACACCACCTGGGTGTGCGTATATTCGTAGAGTCCATGCTTGCCATCGGCACCGCCCACGCCGGACTTGCGTACGCCTGCATGGTAACCCTGCATGGCTTCGAAGTTCTCCCGGTTGATATAGGTTTCGCCAAAATCGATTTCACGCATGGCCTGCATGGCTTTTGACAGATCCTGCGTGTAGAGCGAAGAGGTCAGGCCGTATTCGCAATCATTGGCCAGTGCGATGGCCTCGTCCAGGTCTTCGACGATCTGGATCGGCAGGACCGGGCCGAAGATCTCCTTGCGCATGATATCCATGTCGGCGCGGCAGTTGGCCAGCACCGTCGGCTGATAATGGAATCCCTGCCCCAGATCGGCCACTGCGCCGCCGGTCACGACCTGCGCACCATCGGCCACTGCCTGACGCACCTTGGCCGCCACACTGTCCAGGCCTTTCTGATTGATGAGCGGCCCCATATCCACATCGGGCTGGGCCAGGGGATCGCCATAACGCGTGGCTGTCATGGCCTTGCTGATGCGCTCGATGAAGGCATCGGCAATCTTGCGCTCCACATAGACACGTTCCGCGCAGTTGCAGACCTGCCCGGTATTGATGATGCGCGAGTCGCGAATGGCCTTGACCGCCAGATCCAGGTTGGCATCGGCCAGCACGATGGCAGGTGCCTTGCCGCCCAGTTCCAGGTTCAGCTTGGTGATGTTGTCTGCCGAAGCGGCCTGGATGCGGGCCCCCGTGGCGACACTGCCGGTAAAGCTGATCATGTCGATACCGCTGTGCGCGGACAGCACGCCTCCCGTCGCGCCCTGCCCGTACACCACATTGAAGACGCCGGCCGGCAGATCCACCTGTGCCAGCAGCTCGGTGAAGGCATGGCAGTTGATCGGCGTTTCTTCGCTGGGCTTGATGACAATGGTATTGCCCGTCACCAAAGCCGGGGCCATCTTGCGGGCAATCAGGAAAAACGGAAAATTCCACGGCAGAATGCCAGCCACCACACCCAGCGGCTTGCGCAGCAGAAAAATGCTTTCATTCGGGCGGTCACTGGTCAGCACTTCCCCTTCGATACGACGTGCCCAACCAGCCATGTAATCGAGATAATCCGCCGTGAAGTTCACCTCGACCTCTGCCAGCCCCAGGATCTTGCCCTGCTCCTGGGTGATGATGCGGGCAATGTGCGACGCGTTCTCGCGCAGCTTGCCGGCGATGCGATGCAGATACTGTACCCGCTCGATGGCAGGCTTGCGTGCCCAGCCTTTCTGGGCAGCGCGCGCGGCGGCAATGGCCTGATCCACATCGGCAGGCGTGGAGAGTGGCGAGCGGGCCAGCAGCGCGCCCGTTGCAGGGTTCGTCACCTCATGGAAATCACTGCTGTCGACAAACTGACCATTGATGTAATTGCGCAGAACCGTTGGGGAAGTCATTGTCTTGTCTCCTTGTCTACTTTGGTTATCAACCTGATGTTTTTTAATATACACGCGATACCGGCGCTGCCTCCACAGACTGTCCCTTGTGGCTGGCCAGATTGGTCATGGCAGCCAGGCGCAATAGACTAATGTCAATGCCCACCGCCACAAACTTGCAGCCCCATTCGGCATAGCGCCCGGCATCATCCACATTGGGTGCCAGAATGCCGCAGGCCTTGCCCTGCGTCAGCACGGCATCAATGGTCTGGCGGATGGTGGCCTGCACCTCGGGGTGGCTGGCATCGCCGGCATGCCCCATCCCGGTAGACAGGTCGGCCGGCCCGATGAATACCGCATCCACCCCCTCCACTGCGGCAATGGCGGCGGCATTCTCGACACCCAGTCGGGATTCGATCTGCACGATCAGGCACAGTTGTTCATGGGCTGTCCGGATATAGTCCGGCACGGCATCCCAGCGCGTCGCACGGGCCAGGCCGCCACCCACGCCCCGGATACCGAAGGGAGGATAGCGCGTGGCCTGTACCAGCGCCGTGGCCTGGGCGGCTGTCTCTACCATGGGCACCATCAGCGTCTGGGTGCCGATATCCAGCAGTTGCTTGATGAGCGTGGCATCACCATTGACCGCCCGCACAATGGGCTGGGTCGAGTAAGGTGCCACCGCCTGCAGTTGCCCCAGCAAGGTCGGCACGGTATTGGGCGCATGCTCACCGTCGAGCAGCATCCAGTCATAGCCTGTGGTTGCCACGATCTCGGCGGCATAGGGCGTCGTCAGTCCGGCCCAGATGCCATAGAGCGTGTCCGGACCCGCCAGGGCCTGCTTGAAAATATTGCGAGGAAGTTGCATTGCAGGTGCTCCTGTCGGGTCAGTGGGTATAGGGTCGATGCAGTTGGCACTCGGGATTGAGATCCACGCCAAAGCCGGGCTTGTCCAGTTCGGAAATCCGCATGCGGCCATTCACCGGCACCGGTTCGCCCAGCAACTGGGGATGGAACATCGGCAGCACCTCATCCGCCTTCGGGGCCATCATCAGGAATTCGGCAAACGGACTGTTGTGTCGCGTCGCCACGAAATGGTAGCTGTAGACGCTGGAGCCGTGCGGAATCACCAGGGCACCATGCGCATCGGCCAACGCCGAAATCTTCAACAGCTCGGTCACGCCACCACACCAGCCCACGTCGGGTTGGATAATGTCGCAGCAGCCCATTTCCAGCAGCATCCGAAAGCCCCAGCGGGTTGCCTCGTGCTCGCCCGTGGTCACCAGCATGCCCTTGGGGACGTTCTGGCGCAACGCCGCATAGCCCCAGTAGTCATCGGGCGACAGTGCCTCTTCGATCCATTTCAGGCCATATTCCTGCGCCCCCTGAGCCAGGCGCGTGGCGTAGTTCAGATCCAGGCTCATCCAGCAGTCGAACATCAGCCAGAAATCCGGCCCGACCCGCTCACGCATCACGCGTAGCTCTTCCAGGTTCTTGCGCAGGCCTTCCTCGCCTTCGCTGGGACCATGATGCAGCGGCAGCTTGCCGCCGATGAACCCCATTTTCTGGGCCAGGTCGGGGCGTGCGCCAGTCGCATAGAACTGCAGTTCATCACGCACGGCACCGCCCAGCAACTGGTGTACCGGCTCCTGGCGTACCTTGCCCAGCAGATCCCACAACGCCAGATCCACACCGGAAATGGTATTGATGACCAGCCCTTTGCGTCCATAGTAGAGCGTGGACAGATACATCTGCTCCCAGATCCGCTCGATATCCGTCACCCTGGCCCCTTCCAGGAAACGGGCCAGATGCTTTTCAACGATATAGGCCGCCGGCTCGCCCCCCGTGGTCACGGCAAACCCCACGCTACCATCGGATGCCTCGATCTCCACGACCAGCGTGCCCAGCACATTGATGCCGAAGCTGCGGCGGCTCTGCCGGTAGGCCGGGTACTTGCTCATCGGTGTGGCGATGTGATCGTCGATCCAGTGCCCGTCGGACTGGTCGTGATAGTCGGCCCCCCCGCCCTTGAGCGTAAAGGCGCGGACATGTTTGATGGTGGGCACATTCTTCATGGTCTATTCTCCGTACAAATATATTTTTCAACGTAAGCCTGCTGCGGTCGGGCCATCACCCATCAGGCGACAGTGCGGTGCGCACGCACCCGCAGCACCAGAAAGGCAGCGAGCACCGTCGTCCCTGCCAGCAGGTACAGACCGGCAGCCTGGGACTGAAAGACCGTTTCGGTCCAGTTCTTGACGATAGGTGCCACAAAGCCCCCCACGGCGCCAAACGAATTGATCAGTGCAATACCGCCCGCTGCCGCCGTGCCGGCCAGCATGTTCGACGGGAATGTCCAGAACACCGGCTGCACCGCGATGAAACCCGCTGCAGCAAAGCACAGCGCAATAATGGCCAGGGCCGGGCTGCTGACACTCACCGAGGCTGCCATGCCGAGAGCCGACATCACCAGGGTCAGGCTGGCGATCCTGGCATGACGCTGGGTGCGGTCGGCCCAGCCCGGAATCAGCCAGGCAGCCAGCAGTGCGCATACCCACGGAATGGCGGATACGATCCCCACCGTCAGGCCCACCTTGGTGCCCAGCAACCCTGCCACCTGGGACGGCAGATAAAAGACCACGCCATACACACTGGCCTGGATCAGCAGGTAGACCAGCGCCAGGTACAGCACACGCGGCTGGGTCATGGCCGCCAGCAGATTGTGACCATGCTGCCCCTTGCTGCTGTTTTCTGCAGCGATCATGTTGCTGACCAGATCACGCTCGGCCTGCGTCAGCCAGGCTGCATCCCTGGGATGATTGGTCAGGTAGAAATAGGCCCAGATGCCGACCACCGTGGCCATCAGCCCCTCGACCATGAACATCCATTGCCAGCCGTGCAAGCCTCCCGCACCGTTGAGATCCAGCAGCAGCCCCGACAGCGGACTGCCGAAGATAAACGCCAGCGGCGCACCGAAATAGAAGAACCCCATGGCCTGCGCCCGATGCGCAGCCGGGAACCAGTACGTCAGATACAAGATGACGCCGGGGAAAAAGCCGGCTTCGGCCACACCCAATGCAAAACGCAGAACATAGAAGATCGTTTCGTTATGCGCGAACATCATCGCAGCGGAGATCAGGCCCCAGCTGACCATGATGCGGCACATCCACATGCGGGCCCCCACCCGGTGCATGATGAGGTTGCTGGGTACCTCCAGCAGGGCGTAACCGAGGAAGAAAATACCGGCTCCCAGGGCAAAGGCGGCATCACTGATACCGGTATCGGCCTGGTAGGCCACCTTCGCAAAACCGACGTTGGCGCGATCCAGGAAGGCCATGATGTACATGAGCAGCAGGAACGGCAGCAAGCGCCAGGAAATCTTGGCCAACAAGGGTGCGGGAAGTTTGTTTGCAATAGTCACGACAATTCCTTAGGCAAAAGAAGCCCCACACGCGCCGACCGGAGTCAGTCGCGCATAATGACAGACAGATGAGGAAAATGAATGCGGCGATACACCCCGCCAGCCCTGCCGCATGAGCAGGACCGGCGAGGCCGCATCAGCCGTGACCGAACTGGGTAAGTGTGTTCATGTGATGTCTCCTTGGTATTTTTTTACTTGGTATGCATGACAGACTTTATGGGTATGAGCGATACTTGGCAAATCAGAATTTAGCCATATCCGATACCTTATGGTTATCAATAAAATACCTCAGGACACACCCGAGCTGGCCTCGCAGCGCAGCCTGCTCAACCGCTTGCGCTACAAGCACCTGCACCTGCTGGCGGTGCTTGGCTCGAGCCAGAACCTGCATCGTGCCTCGCTGACGCTCAGCATGTCACAGCCTGCGGCAACCCGCATGCTGAGGGAAATCGAAGACATGTTCGGCTGCCACCTGTTCGAGCGCCTGCCACGCGGCATGCGCCCGACTGCCCTGGGGCGTCAACTGGTCAAGTTTGCAGAAGCATCGCTCAATGGATTGGACCGTTGCGCAGAAGACCTTGCCATGCGCCAGAAAGGCGGCTACGGCTACCTCTCGATAGGCACCATCATGGGAGCCGCTCCCGATCTGGTGATGACGACGGTCGCCAGGATCAAGGCCGACAACCCGCAATTGCGCCTGCGCATCATGGGTGACACCAGTGACCAGTTGCTGAAACTGCTCGAGCAACGCCGCATCGACCTGGCCATTGCCCGCCGCAACTATTTTTCAGGCGAAGACCCATACGTTTTCGAGGAACTGGGCAACGAGCGACTGGTACTGGTGGTGCGCAGCGGGCATCCGCTGGCACGCAGACGCAGGATCCAGTGGCAGGAACTGGTCAGCGACTGGCCCTGGATCCTGCAGCCCACCGCCAGCCCGGCCCGGATCGCGCTGGACCAGCATCTGGATCATCTCAGCCTGCCCGTCCCGTCAGACATCACCGAATGCAGCTCGGTCTATTCGATGCAGCAACTGATCCAGCTGACCGACGCCATCATGCTGCTGTCGGAGTCTGCCCTGAAAGACTACTTGCGCATGGGGCTGGTCAAGGCCTTGCCGATCCGGCTGGATATTCCCATGGCACCGTTCGGCATCCTGACCCGGGCCCATGAGGCCCCCACGCAGGAGCAGAAGCACTTCATCGACCTGCTGCGCCAGCAGGCCGATCGTCAGGAATGACATGAATCAAAGCGATCAGGCAGATCTTTTCCTGCCGAATCCTTTTATCCATCCCAATGACGACCATGAAAATCCCAGCACCATACCGGCAGCAGCGACCAAAATTGCCGCCACGCCTACAATCTGAACCAGATGCAGGTGATGCCCGAAGGCCAGGGCGTCTACCAAAAAAGCAACAGCAGGATATATGAAAGACAGTGCGCCGGTCAGGTGTGTCGGCAACTTCTGGATTGCGCCATACAGCAGGATATACATAAACCCCGTATGCACAATGCCCAGTGTCACCAATAATGCCCAACTCCCGGGCGCTATGCTGTCCGTGTTTTGCAAGGCAGCGGGCAACATCAGCACCGCCCCTACCAGCACCTGAACCAGCGCGATCAGATGCGGCGGTACGCCTTTCAACCCTTTGGTAATGAGTGCCGCAATGGCATAAAAGAACGCTGCGCCCAATGCCATCAAAATGCCAGTCAGATAGTCACTGCCACCTACACCCGCATCAGAACGCGCCTGGACAATCAGCACCACGCCAACAAAAGACAGCACCAGCCAGCCAAGCTTGGACCAGGTCAATCTTTCACGCAGGAATAACGCCCCCAGCCCGACCAGCATGAAAGGCTGCGTGTTGTATACAGCCGTTGCGATCGAAATCGAAGCACGCGAATAGGCCGCAAACAGCAACAGCCAATTCGCGACAATGGCAACACCACCCAGTATCGCCAGCAATAACTGACGGCGCGTCATCTGCCCACGCCGCAGCAATCCCATTGCTGCGCATACCGGTATCAACGTCGCAGCGCCGAACAGACATCGCCAGAAAACCACTTCGGTCACCGGGCGTCCGGACAGCACCACCAACCAGCCTATGGTCCCGGAGATCACCATCGCTGATGTCATCTCCAGGGTGCCGCGTATATTGATACTCATCGATTCGGCAATGCCTGGCCCTATCCTGCTCAATCGCCCAGCATCGCCTTGTCACGCACGCCACCCTTGTCGGCACTGGTCGCCAGCAGCGCATAGGCCTTCAGGGCCGTGCTCACCTTGCGTGGGCGCGGCTCGGCGGGCTTCCAGCCCCTGGCATCCTGCGCGGCCCGGCGCTGCGCCAGTTCGGCATCATCCAGCAGCAGTTCGATACGGCGCTGCGGGATGTCGATCAGAATACGGTCGCCTTCCTGCACCAGCCCGATGGCACCGCCTGCCGCTGCCTCCGGCGACACATGACCTATGGACAGGCCCGAGGTACCGCCCGAAAAACGGCCATCGGTCAGCAATGCGCATTGCTTGCCCAGTCCCTTGGACTTGAGGTAGCTGGTGGGATACAGCATTTCCTGCATGCCGGGGCCACCCTTGGGGCCTTCGTAGCGGATCACCACGATATCGCCGGCCTTGATCTCGTCGGCCAGGATACCCTTGACCGCCGCGTCCTGACTTTCGAAGATGCGGGCATTGCCTTCGAACACCAGGATGGACTCGTCCACGCCGGCCGTCTTGACCACGCAGCCATCGAGGGCGATATTGCCGTACAGCACGGCCAGACCGCCTTCGGAGGAGAAGGCATGTGCCACGTCGCGGATACAGCCACCCGCGCGGTCCAGATCCAGCGTGGGCCAGCGCGTGGACTGGCTGAAAGCGACCTGTGACGGAATCCCGGCCGGGCCCGCCTTGAAGAAGGTATGCACAGCCTCGTCCTGCGTCTGGGTGATATCCCAGGCGGCAATGCCGTCGGCCAGCGTGGCACTGTGCACCGTCGGCACATCGGTGTGCAGCAGGCCACCACGCGCCAGTTCACCCAGGATGGAGAAAATGCCGCCGGCACGGTGCACGTCTTCCATGTGGTACTTGGGCGTGTTGGGAGCCACCTTGCAAAGCTGCGGCACCTTGCGCGAGAGCGCATCGATGGCATGCAGGTCGAAATCCAGCTCGGCTTCCTGTGCGGCAGCCAACAGGTGCAAAATGGTATTGGTGGATCCGCCCATGGCGATATCCAGCGTCATTGCATTCTCGAACGCCTTGCGCCCGGCAACGTTGCGCGGCAGGACGGATTCATCGCCCTGCTCGTAGTAGCGGCGGCACAGTTCCACCGCCAGGCGACCCGCACGCAGGAACAGTTGTTCACGATCGGCGTGCGTTGCCAGCGTGGAACCGTTGCCCGGCAGCGCCAGGCCCAGAGCTTCGACCAGGCAGTTCATGGAGTTGGCGGTGAACATGCCCGAGCAACTGCCGCAGGTCGGACAGGCACTGCGCTCATACTCGGCCACAGTCTCGTCGGAGGCCGAGCTTTCGGCAGCGATCACCATGGCATCGACCAGATCCAGGCGGTGCTCGGACAGCCGGCTCTTGCCGGCTTCCATCGGCCCGCCCGAAACGAACACCACCGGGATATTGAGGCGCAGCGCGGCCATCAGCATGCCCGGGGTGATCTTGTCGCAATTGGAGATACAGACCAGCGCGTCGGCACAGTGCGCATTGACCATGTATTCGACCGAATCGGCGATGATTTCACGGCTGGGCAGCGAGTACAGCATGCCGTCATGGCCCATGGCGATGCCGTCATCGACCGCAATGGTATTGAATTCCTTGGCGACGCCCCCTGCCTTTTCGATCTCGCGTGCTACCAGTTGCCCCAGGTCCTTGAGGTGGACATGGCCAGGCACGAACTGGGTAAAGGAATTGGCGATGGCAATGATGGGCTTGTTGAAATCGCCATCTTTCATGCCAGTGGCACGCCACAGGGCACGCGCACCGGCCATGTTGCGGCCGTGGGTCGAAGTCTTGGAACGATAGTCAGGCATGATGATCGCGTGGCAAGTAGGGCTGAAACGGAAAGCGTACATTCTACGCCATCCATCGAGGGGTCAACCCTGTCTTGGAGAAACAGGCATCTGCAGTGCCATGATCTCGACAACCCACTCGATGAACACGCGCAGTTTGGCACTGACATGCCGGTTGGGCGGAAACGCGACATACATCGGCATCGGATCAAGATGCCAATCCCCGAACAGCGGCAACAGCTCGCCGCTGGCCAGATGTGCCCTGGCCATGTAGTCCGGCAGCCACAGCACCCCCAGGCCCGCCAGCCCGGCAGCAAGATAGGCATTGCCGTCATCGACCGCCACGCTATAACGGCCTTGTACCTGAAGGTGTTCACCTTCACGGTGCATCAGGTACGGAAAGAGCTTGCCGGTTCGTGCCCAGCGAAAGCCCACGATGCGATGCTGCGTATTTTCCAGTTCCTGCGGGTGCAAGGGCTGACCGGTACGCGCCAGATAATCCGGCGCAGCATAGACCCCCAGTTGCAGATCACCCACGTGCCGCGCCATCAGCGACTGATCAGTCAGTTCGCCCCCTCGCACGACACAGTCCACGTTTTCACCGATCAGGTCCACCATGCGGTCGCTGACGCCCATATCAAGCTGGATCTCGGGAAAGCGGGCATGAAATGCCGGCAGTGCCGGTATCAGAATCAGGCGTGCGAACGGGCTGGGCACATCAATCCGCAACCGCCCTCGCGGCGAGGCCGATGCGCCCGACAGGCTGGTCTCGGCATCGTCGATATCGGCCAGTACCCGAATCACCCGCTCGTAGTAGGCGGCCCCATCGGCAGTCACGTTGACCTTGCGCGTGGTCCGATTGAGCAGCCTGACCCGCAAACGCGCCTCCAGTTGCTGTACAAGCTGCGTCACGCTGGTCCGGCTCATGTGCAGCGTTTGGGCGGCCTTGGTGAAACTGCCGGTCTCCACTACCCGGGCAAATGCCTGCATCGCATCGAAACGATCCATGTGCGCTCCTCGCCTTGGATTATTCGTATTCTACAAACAATGATGCGCAGGATTGCCTGTTTATCGGCACTCGGGTGCGCGCTTACAGTCCTCTCATGGCCGACGCCCGCCCGGTGTCGGCGCTTCAATACAGGAATTGCCATGCAAGCACGCGATGTTGTCTTTCCCTCTGGTCGTCAGGCGCTCTATGAACGCAACCGCTATTCGCCTGCGATCCGCTCCAATGGTTTCCTGTTTGTGTCGGGACAGGTCGGCAGCCGCGAAGACGGCTCTCCCGAGCCGGATCTGGAAGCCCAGGTGCGTCGCGCATTCGACAATCTGAACGCCATCCTGGCGGCAGCAGGCAGCTCGTTCGATGACGTTATCGACGTCACCATCTTCATGGTCGATCCTGCGTCGAAATTCGAGACCGTCTGGAAGATCGTGCCGGAATACTGGGGACAGGCACCGTACCCGACACTGACTGGCGTCGGCGTGACCTGGCTTTATGGATTTGATTTCGAGATCAAGGTGATCGCCAGAGCCCCAGAGGGTGTTGCAGCGCGCTGAGCCGACAGGAATGCGCCCCTGTCACAGGCGCAGCAGCAGCAGCAGCAGCAGCAACCACCTTGCCCCCCTCGCCTACCTCGCCGCGCAAGCGCGCTGCCACGCCTCGGCCACCTGTTCACCGGCCTGCGGCGTGCCCGCATCGGCCAGCAGATTGAGCAATCCGCAGGCGATTGACCCCTGCCACTGCAGGTAATCATGCCCGCCGGCAAACTCGCTGTAGTGGGATCGATAGCCCTTGGCCACCAGCGCCTGCTGCATGATCCGGTTGGTGCCCAGGATATCGGCCGGTCGCCGGCTGCTTTGCTCGAACAGCCCGGCATCGTGATAGATGCGGACAGGCTGCGCCGGCATCTCCTCGACCAGCCGCATCATCCAGCCGGGTTCGGGCTGCGCCTCGCCTGCGGGTGTCTGCGGTGCCCACCAGAACGAACCGGACATGCTGAGCACGTTGCCGAACCATTCAGGGTGCTGCAACCCGGCATACAACGATGCCAGTCCGCCATAGCTGGAACCGGAGATCACGGTCGCATCCGCTGCCGTCCAGACGCCCTGGGTATCGCGCAGCCAGGGCATCAGTTCCTGGGCCAGAAACACCTGGAACTCGGGATTGGGCGGCAGTTCACGACCCCGCGCGCGGATATCCGGATTCTCGATGAACACCGCCGCCATGGGCGGGATCAGGCCATCGGCCCGCAGGTTGTCCAGGATCGTCGGCACCATCCCGGCATAGGCATGCGCATCGAACACCAGCAGCAATGCCTGTCCAGGCTGCCCCTGACGCCAGTCGGCGGTGCGATATAGCGTGATCTCGCGCGTGTTGCCCAGCACCTCGCTGGCAAACGCATGGCGGTCCGTTTCTCCACCCGGCCCCTGCGCACGCGGTTCGACCCAGGGCTGCGGCGGCGCGCCAGCCAGGATCAATGCCGAGCGCGGTTGCGGTGCCTGTCGCGCCGCCACGACGGTATGACCGGCATAGTGCACCGGGTTGAGCGGATCGGTCTGGGCAGTCTGCCGGATCGCGGCCTGGCGCTGCTCCGGCTTGTCCGGGTCCAGGCCCGCCACGGCAGGCGCAAGCTGATAGGCCATCCGGCTACGATCCGGCAGGCGATAGCTGCGATACCAGATATCGCTGTCGCCCCACTGCAGCATGGGATCATGATCCCCCGAAGGACTGCTGACCACGCGCACGCCACCTTCCTGTCCACGCCAGAGAAAGGTCACCCAGCGCTCGCCCTGAGCCCCGTCTACCGGCTCGACCAGCGGCGCACCGCCCTGCGCACGCACCGCCTGCCAGAAAGCGTCGCTGTCCTGCCCGGACGACAACGGCGGCAGGCTTTGCTGCAGGAAAGGGCTATCCAGTTCGGGCTGGCTGCCGGCTTCTGCCCACGCCGCTGCAGGCGAGAGCAACGCAGGCAACAGGCCAGCCATCAGAAAAGAAAAATGCCGGGTCATCAGAATCCTATGGTTGCGGACAGTTTGAACGTACGCGGCGCATTGAGCGTCGCAAACCCCTCGTTGAACGAACCTTCCCAATAGCTGCGGTCGGCCACGTTTTCGACGGCTGCGCGCAGCGTGACATCACGCCCACCGATGCGGGTGGCATAACGCAGGCCGGCATCAACGCGGGTCCAGCTCGGCAACGAGTAGGTGTTGGCATTGTCCACGAACTGCCGGCCCGTGTACACGACGCGGCCGCTGAGCGTCAGCCCCTGGATACCGGGAATATCCCACTCCAGACCGAGATTGGCATTCCACTTGGGCATGCCATAGCGGGTATTGCCATCCAGCACGCCGTCGGCCGTGCGCGTCAGTTGCACACGGTTGTACGACGCGCCACCCAGCACACGCCACGCAGGCGTCAGCTCGCCAAACACATTCCACTCGATGCCCCGGCTGCGCTGTTCGCCATCATCCGTATAGTGATAGCTGCTGCCCTCATCCACCTTGATCATCGAAGGGCGTTCCAGTTGATACAGCGACAGGGTCTGCGTCCAACTGCCGATATCCCATTTCACCCCCGTCTCGATCTGGCGCGAACGGAACGGCTTGAAAACCTGGCCATGATTGCTGGCCCCCGTATCAGTTACCGTCCCGCCCTGGCTGAGGCCCTCGATGAAATTGGCATAAAGCGCCAGATCCGGGCCCCAGGGCTTGACGACCAACCCGATGGCGGGTGTCAGCGCGCGCTTGTCGTAATCGCCCGTCAGAGCCCCGCTGTTCTGGTTCCAGCTGCGCGATTCCACGCGCTGCAACCTGGCTCCCAGGGTCAGCCTGATGGCATCATCGGCAAAGGCCAGCGTGTCCGCCAGGGCCAGGCTGGTCAGCCGGGTATCGCCGGTCTTGCGCGGATCTGCCGGACGAGGTGCCAGCACGGGATCGACCGGATCGTAGATATTGGAGTCATAGCCCGCCCCCGTCGTGGAGCGGTTGCGCGAATTGATCGACAGCAGCGTGGCACTCATGGCCACCTCGTGGCGCACGGCACCCGTCTCGAAGCTGCCACGCAGGCCCGTCTCGCCCGAACCGACCGTGCGCCCGCCTCGCTGCTGATAGGTTTCCCCGCGATAATCCCCCGCCGTATTGATCAGGCGGCCCCGGGTACCGTTGAGATAGCCGCTATAATCGGAATGCGCGCTGCCGAAGGCCGCATAGGCCGTCCAGCGCTCACCCAGGTCATACTCACCACGCACCATGACCGCATCCGAACGCTGGCGGGCATGAATGCCGCGCAGGATATTGGTCTTGTTGTCGGGCGGCGTCACCACCGTCTGGATATTGGACAGCCCCACCATCATCGGACTGCCCCCGCGTGTCTCTTCCTCGTCGTAGAACGCATCCAGCGACAGCCGCACCCCATCGCCACGCCAGTCCAGCGACAGGGCCGCCAGATCGCGCTGCTTGGACTGCCCGTCAACGCCGGTATCGCCCTCGCGCCAGGCACCATTGAAGCGCACCCCGAAACGATCCTGGTCGCCAAAGCGGCGACCGATATCGACATGCGTGCCGATGTTCGAGTCGGACACATAGTCCACGGTCAGATCGGTCACGGGCACATCGCCGGCGCGCTTGGGCACGATATTGACCATGCCGGCCACGTTGCCGCCGGGTGCCATGCCGGACAGCAGTGCCGACGGGCCGCGCAGCACTTCGACACGCTCCAGGAACTCGGTCGGAATGTGCCCGTCCGGTGCCAGTCCATACAACCCGTCGAAGGCCACGTCGCTGGCGTTGATATCCTGGCCCCGGATCGTGAAGTTCTCGTACACATGCCCGGCCGAGGTCGTGAAACGCACGCTCGGATCACTCTGCAGCACCTGTGCCACCGTGGACGACTGCATGTTCTGGATATGCTCGGCCGTATAGGCGTTGATGGTAAAGGGGGCGTCCATGAGATCGGCATTGCCCAGCATGCCCAGACGCGCACCCGATGCCACCTGCCCGCCGGCATAACCCGGCGGCAGGTCTGACGCACGGCGACCCGCCACCGTCACGGCATCCAACTTGGACACCGCTCCGGCCGGGATCGCACGCAGGCCATAGCTGCCGCCCTCCCGTGCCACTGCCTCGAGGCCGCTGCCTGCCAGCAAGGCGGCCAGCCCGCCGCGCACGTCATAGCTGCCGCTCAGCCCTTGCGTATGCAGCCCCCGCGTCAGAGCCGGATCGAAAGACAGCACGATGCCCGCCTGCGCGGCAAACTGCCCCAGCGCACTGCCCAGTTGTCCGGCCGCCACCCGGTATTCCCGCACGGCTACGCCGCCCTCCTGGGATTGGGCCAGGGCCACGCGAGGCATCACCCCCACCAGCGAAACGGCCATCATGCCGGCCAGCGCCATGCCTATGGCCTGGGAAAGCCGGGCAGTCCTGAAACGCCCCATACGGGTTGCATAGTTCTGTGTCATACGAGATCCGAGTGAGTGAAAAACGGGATTGATCACTCATAAGTCGTACGAAAAACGAAAAGGGACAACGCCCGACCGCAGCCAGCCGAAAAATCATTGTCCCCGCAGCGACACGCTGACCCAGTAACGGGTCATGCGCTGCACCTCCACCGGCAAGGCCCACTGCAAGGCCGCCAGCGTACGGTCGGTATCATCCAGCGAGAATGCACCGGAGATGCGCAGGCCGGCTGCCTCCGGCGCACAGCGCAGCACACCGCTGCGATAGCGCGACAGCTCGTCGATGAAGTCCCCCAGCCGCCAGTCATCGACCACCAGCATGCCGCGCGTCCAGCCGTCATCAAGCGCAGCGCGCTGGCGACCAGCGCTCGTATCGACGACACCATCGCGCCGCACCCAGGCATGTTCACCGGCCTCAAGGATTTGCCCCTGCCCACCCTCGCGATGCGGCAGCACCTCAACCCGATGCGACAGCACCCCGACATAATCCGCCTCGGCGTCGGTACTCACCACAAAGCGGGTTCCCAGGGGCACGATGGTGGCGTGGCGGCCAAGCACCCTGTCGCGGCCCGGACCTTCGTGTCCAGTCGTGACCATGATGCGCCCCTGATGCAAAACGATGTCGCGCCCTGCGGGCGTCTGCCGCAGATCAAGTGCCGTGTCGCTGTCGAGCAGCACTACCGTCCCGCCGGGCAGGGTAAATTCACGCCGCTCACCCACGCCGGTACGGTAATCAGCCGCCCAGCCTCGCCAGAGTGCCTGCTGCCAACCCGCCAGGCCGGCCACGCCCAGCACCATGCCCAGCGCAGCACCTTTGCGCAGCAAGCCGCGACGACCGGCCCGCAGCCCCTCGGCCCGCCTCAGCGCCTCGACATGCAGGTGGGCATGCTGTTCTTCCGGTGCCCGGAATGCCGCACGCATCTGCTCGACGCGCCGCCACATGCCGGCATGGGCCGGATCGGCCGACAGCCAGGTGGCATGCGCCAGGCGGTCTGCCTCCGTCACCTGCTCATCACACAGGCGGGCGTACCACTGCGCAGCCTCCTTCAAAATCCGTTCGCGAGCGCCCTGCATCTTCAGGACACCAGCATGAGGCGCAGGCAATGCTCGGTCGCTTTGGCCATGTATTTTTTGACCGAACTGACGGTCACACCCAATCGCGTGGCGATCTCGGCATAGCCCAGCCCTTCGAGTTGCGACCACAGAAAGGCCTGCCGGACACGCGGCCCCAGGCCATCCAGCATGGCATCGATCTCGATCAGGGTTTCGAGCAGCAACAGCCGTGTTTCCGGCGAAATGGCAACCGCCTCAGGCTGCTGCGCCAGCGTTTCCAGCCAGGCCCGCTCCAACGTACGACGGCGCAGGTAATCGACGACGGTACGCTGCGCGAGGGTGGCCAGGAAACTGCGCGGCTGGCGCAGCTCTGCCAACCGGCCCAGATTGTCGGGCGAAGCCAGCACCTTGACGAAGGTATCCTGGGCCAGGTCGGCCGCCTCGGCGCTGCTGTCAACGCGGCGCAGTATCCAGTTGCGCAGCCAGCCATGGTGTTCGCGGTAAAGCAGCCCGAGCGCCTGCCGCGAGGTTTGCTCGAACTCAGACATGTGTGCACGATGCGTGCATGATCGCATCCATCCCGAAACAATGATCGAGAATGATTTTAATCTACAATCCCATCAGGATGGCACACCTCATCGCCGCAATGCCTGTTCCACCTCCTGCACTGTCAGGCTCACGCCACAACGGCGCGACACATAGCGTGTCGCCATCAGGTGCTCTTCCAGCGAAAAATCCGCCACCGCATCGAACAGGAAAAACGGCTGCACATCCTGCATGAAGGCTTCCAGCGCCGTCGCCATGCAGCCGATATGCGCATAGATCCCGCAGATCAACAGTTGATCCCGCCCCTGTGCGCGCAATTGCTCGCGCAGATCGGAGCGCTGAAAAGCACTGTAGCGCCACTTGGTCAGTATGGTATCGCCGGCACGCGGTGCCAGTTCCGCAATCACCGGCTGTTCGGCATGGTGCTGCGACTGGGTCAGCCCGGGCCCCCAGAAATCATTGAGCAAGGCCCGATCCTGCGGCGGCTGCTCGACCGGCTGGGCGGTATAGAAAACCGGCACGCCAGCGGCATCGCAGGCGGCGCGCATCTGCCGGATATTCGCCACCAGGGCCGGCACCGGTGCCTGCGCCGGATCAAACTTGTTGAGAAAATACGCCTGCATATCGTGGATCAGCAGCGCGGCACGGGCCGGCTCGGGCCGCCAGTTGACGCGGTTCTCCACTGGGCCGACCGGCATCTCGTAGGAAGGAAGACGTGGAATGGTCATGGCAGCGTCACTCCCAGGCCGTTGAGCATGGTCTGAAACTTGACGCCGGTTTCGGCCCGCTCCATGGCGGGGACGGAGCCCGGCACTACCCCGGCACCGGCATAGAGCCGCACCTGACCGGGATGGCACACGCCGCAGCGCAGGGTCACGGCCCATTCGCCATCGCCCGACGCCGCGCACCAGCCCACGAAACCGGCATAGAAATCACGGCTGAACGGCTCCAGATCCTCAATCGCCGCAAATGCCTGCGCCGTCGGCCAGCCACACACGGCCGGCGTGGGATGCAGCGCCAGCGCCAGATCGAGCGAGGTCATGTCAAGATCGTATAGTTCTCCCTCCAGCACGCTGGACAGATGCCAGAGCGTATCGGTCGCCAGCAGCTCGGGGCCATCCGGCACCGTCAGCGTTCGGCAATAAGGCTGGAGAATGCGGACGATATCCTCGATCACGATGGCATGCTCGCGCCGGTCCTTGTCGCTGCGCAGCAGTGCTTCGGCCACGCAGCGATCCTGCGCCGGATCGTGCTGGCGCGCCGCCGATCCAGCCAGCGGATTGAGCGTAATGCGCCGTCCCTGGCGGCGTACCAGCAACTCCGGACTGGCCCCCAGCAACACACCACAGCCTGAGGCCGCATCAAGCGGCACGGAAAAAACATGTCCCTGCGGATGCTGGGCCAGCAGTTTCTCCAGCAGCCGTGCCTGATCCAGCGGCGCATCCAGATCGAACGACAGCGTGCGTGCCAACACCAGTTTGCGCAGATTTTCCTGTTCCAGACGCCCCAGTGCCTGCTGCACCAGCGCCTCGAACATGGCCGGTTCCGGCATCAGCCGGACAGTGCCGGCCCGCATCGTCGCAACTTCACCGCCATGGCCGGTAGCAAAGGGCAAACGCGTCGGCTCGTCCAGCACGCCGCGCTGGCAGTGCGCCGGTATCCACAGTTGCGCAGGCTGACGCACATCGAACGGCACTGCCCCGACTACCACCGCATCAGGATCACCCGTGGCCGCCAGTGCCTGCCGCACCCGTTCACCCAGGGTGCCCCCCTGCGTCGGCACCGCCTGGCCGCCCTGGGCCAGCAGCCAGCGGCCCGCTGCCGCAAAGAATAGATCATTGGACAAGTCAGCGTCCGCTACGGACGCCGCTTCCGGGTGGAAAGCGTGGCATGCAACCGTCATGATGCATCATCCTCTCAATAACAATCGAGAATGATTTTAAGTTTCCGTTTTATAGCTTCTTGACGTCCGCTTCACAGGCCGGGCATCTGCCGCCACAACGCTTACAATGCGCTGTTACAAACAGGGTGCCGATACGGTGGCACCACACTGCCCTACGGAAACCGCCGCCCATGTCTTCCCCACCCACCGAGCTGTCTCGTACCCTGCAGAACCGCCACATCCAGATGATCGCCCTCGGCGGCGCCATCGGCACTGGACTCTTCTACGGCTCGGCCGCCTCGATCGGGCTGGTCGGCCCCGGCATCATCCTGTCGTACGTCATCGGTGGCGTGATCATGTACCTGATCATGCGCATGCTGGGCGAGATGGTCACCCACGAACCCGTAGCCGGCGCGCTCAGCTATTTTGCCTACCGCTACTGGGGACAGTTTCCGGGCTTTCTGGCGGGCTGGAACTACTGGCTGCTCTATGTGCTGGTCAGCATGGCCGAACTCTCGGTCATCGGCATCTACGTAGCCTACTGGCTACCGGATTTCCCGGCCTGGCTGGCCGCCCTGATCGTGCTGGTCACCATCACCGGCGTCAACCTCGTGAACGTGCGCTTTTTCGGTGAGTTCGAGTTCTGGTTCGCGTTGGTCAAGGTACTGGCCGTGATCGGCATGATCGCACTGGGCATCGTACTGCTCGGCTTCGACCTGGCCCCCGCCACCTCCGGCATCGACAACCTGTGGGCGCATGGCGGCTTCCTGCCCATGGGCGTGCATGGCCTGCTGCTGTCGCTGGTGGTGGTGATGTTCTCCTTTGGCGGCACCGAGCTCATCGGCATCACCGCCGCCGAGGCCGAAGACCCCAAGCGCAGCATTCCCCGCGCCGTGCGACAGGTCATGTGGCGCATCCTGATTTTCTACGTGGGTGCCCTGACCGTGCTCATGATGCTGTACCCCTGGAACCAGGTCGGCATGGAAGGCAGCCCGTTCGTGATGATCTTTTCGCGCCTGGGCATGCCGGCCGCACCGGATATCCTCAACCTCGTCGTGCTGACCGCCGCCATCTCGGTCTACAACAGCGGTGTCTACAGCAATGGCCGCATGCTCTACGGCCTGGCCGAACAGGGCAACGCCCCACGCATCTTCCTGAAACTGAGCCGCAACCACATCCCCTACGTCGGCGTGCTCTTTTCCTCGGCCTGCACACTGGTGGTGGTGGTCGTGAACTACCTGATCCCGGAAGGTGCCTTCATGCAGGTGATGGCCGTCGCCACCGCCGCCGCCACCCTCACCTGGGCGCTGATCGTACTGGTACACCTGCGCTTTCGTCGTGCGCACCAGCACAACGGCACGGAACTCTCGTTCAAGGCACCACTCTATCCTTATGCAAACATCCTGTGCCTGGGCTTTCTGCTGATGATCCTGGTACTGATGACGCAGTTGCCTTCCATGCGCAACGCCGTCTGGGTGCTGCCGGTCTGGCTGGTGGTCCTCTACCTGGGCTACCGGATCCGCAACCGGCTGGCCCTGCGCGCAGGCAGCACCCAATCCTGACTGGAGAATCAAGCATGTACCCGACCTCTACCCCCCCAGCCCCGCACGCCCGCCGCCGCACGCTGCTGACCGCCCTGGCGCTCGCGCCCCTGGCTACGCTGGTGCCGCTGGCCGTACGCGCCGAAGCCGGCCCGGCCAACGTGATCGACCTGTGGAAGACCCGCACCTGCGGCTGCTGTGGCGACTGGGTCAAGCATGTCGAGCAGAACGGTTTTACCGTGCGCGTGCATGAGGTAGACGACACCGCCCCGATCCGCCGCCGCATGGGCATCGCTCAGGAACTCGGCTCCTGCCATACGGGGCTGGTGGGTGGCTATGCACTGGAGGGGCATGTGCCTGCCTCGTCGATTCAACGGCTGCTGGCAGAGAAGCCGGATGCGGTTGGGTTGGTGGTACCGGGCATGCCGGTTGGCTCGCCGGGAATGGATGGGCCTGTGTATCAGGGGCAGGTGCAACCTTATGATGTGCTGCTGGTGCGCAAGTGGGGGCAGCCTGTGGTGTTTGATAGTTTTAGTTGAGAGGGTTTTTGGTGGGTTGATTGGGGAAGCCGTGATTTTAGTGAGTTGCGGCTTTTTTGACGGGGTGTATCTGCAGGAGAGAACAAGCCAGCTATTTATTGGTTAGTCTTGTCGATTCATAATATGACTGATATCGGCCAGCACACAGACATTGAGTGCGCGCAATGAACAGCTCTCTAGATGCCACCGCGCTCTGCGCATCGTTGGACGCCCTCGCGGAAGATGACAGCTCACGGGTGTCACTGATGATTCAACTCTTGGCCCTTGACGGCCACGAGCGTCATGAAGACATCGTTTTCGACCTGGGTCTTATCGGAGACCCTGACGCCACGCCAGCGATCGCCAAGGCCGCTGAGACAACTTTCCAGTACATGGTTCGATGGCAGAGCCTTCATGCGTTTCAGCGCAAGTGCGCGTACGCCCTTGCCCGAATCGCTACGCCAGAATCTCGGGAAGCACTGGAACATCTAGCCCAGCATGCAGACCCGCATTTGCGCGAATATGGAAGGGAAGGCTTGGGCAAGTGGCCAATACCTTTCGTCTCCTCCTGAAATCTGCTCCCGTGAGTGGCACGGACTGCCAGGGGTTGCAGATTCAACCCAGACACTGTTTCGGGGGACCTCGTGGCGACTGACACTGAGCAACGTTAAAATGTCAGGCCTCCAGCCTCCACATGCTTCCCTTATGAACCTTGAACGACTGCGTCGCGAATTTCCCGACTTCGACATAACAACCTTGCCTACCCTGCCCGAAGGGTTTTTCGATGCGTCGAGCTACATCGATGCCGCGCCTTCATTCGAGAACGAGGAGCGCGGCTTGAAAGTGTATGTCGACTACGCCAACTATGCCGACCGCGAATCCGGCAGAAGCCAGCGCTTCTGCGTTTCGCGCTACGACGAGGAAGCTGGCGACTTCGAGGACGTCGCCCTGTCGACTAACGACTGGGCCGAAGTCACACGCTTCCTGACCGCCTGAACGCCCTCGCCGTGGGAATCGGTTTCCGCTCCGATCGTCGGATGACCGTTCCCGGCCGTCAGGCAACATCCTCCACAAAAAAGGGGCGGCTCCTCAAAGCCGCCCCTTTCCCCTTCTCGCTTACCTCACCACAGCATCCTTGGCATTCCCCTCCAAGAACTCCATCACCAGCGCCTGCTCATCCTCGGTTAGCCCCGCACGCGGGAACATGCTTTCCGTGATGCCGTGCCACTGGCGCTTGGTGTAGTCGCCCGGTTCACGCGGCACGTGGCATAGCGTGCAGCGCTGGTAGAAGAGTTTCTCGCCCGGAAGCATTTCCGCCACCGCCGCCGATACGGCCGCACTGGCCCGTTCTGCCAGTGCCAGGTCTTCCAGCCTGACCGCAGGCGTGGGATCGACCCGCTCCAGGATGTGCGGTGGCTGGTAGGCCTGGTTGGGGCCTTCGGCATCGTCGCAGCGGCGCATGTAGGCCAGGCAGGTATTGGCGCTGGTGGCCTGGCTCAGGTCGGAGGCCGGCACGCTGGTGGTCAGCACGTTGATGGCCCCGCTGTTGCAGCGGCCCTTGCTGTCCTTCGACAGCCAGGCCCCTTCAAAGATGCTGATCACGCCCTTCATGATGCGATCCGAGACCCGCGCGCCTACGATCAGCGCGCCACGGTCGTTGTAGACCTCGACCAGGTCGCCGTCCTTGATGCCGCGCTCGGCCGCATCCTCGGTGCTGAGCAGCACGAACTCGCGGCCCTGTACGTTGAGGATCTTGTTGATGTCGGCATTGGCCATCTGCGAGTGCAGCCGCATGAACGGATGCGGGCTGACCACGTGTACCTGCCCCGGCCGGGCATTGCCCAGGTATTCGACCGGTTCCATCCAGGTCGGCACGGGCGGGCACTCCTTGGTGCCGAAGCGGGCAAAGGCGTCGCAGTACAGCTCGATCTTGCCCGACTCGGTGTGCAGCGGGTTCTTGTCCGGGTCATTGTAGAAATCGCCATGGCGCACCCAACTGTTGGCCTCGTCCGGCACGCTCATGTCGGCCACGCCGTTTTCCCAGAATTCCTCGAACGAAATCTCGGTGTCGGTGTTGGCATAGGCATCCTGCACCACATCCATCACCGTCTTGCCTTCGGTAAAGCCGTACTCCACGCCGAACAGCTCGGCCAGGCGACGGAATATCTCGAAATCGTCCAAGCTCTCGCCGTAGGGTTCGATCACCTGACGCATGGCATAGACCTTGTCCATGCTGTAGGTACCGCCTGACGAAATATCGTTGCGCTCCAGCGGCGTGTTGGCCGGCAGGATGATGTCGGCATAGCGCGACGAGGCGCACCACCATGGGTCCTGGTTGATCACGGTATGCACCTTGCGGGCCATGGCCGCGATCAGCTCGTTGGTGTTCTGCTGGTGGTGCATGAAGTTGTTGCCGGCGTTGTAGATCATGTGCACGTCCGGGAACACCATTTCCGCACCATCCCGCGTATAGGGCTTGCCCGGATTGAGCAGCATCTCCGAGATGCGCGAGGCCGGGCACCGCGCCTTGACCGGGTTACGGCCCTGTGACAGGCCGATGGGGCCACGCTTGCCCGACATCGGCATGCCGCCACCGCCGTAGTGCCAACTGAAGCCCACACCTTGCCCCGGCTGGCCGATCTTGCCCGTCAGGGCGGCAAAAGCAATGATGGCCCAGTGCGTCATCTCGCCGTGATGGGCACGCTGCAAGGCCCAGGCACCGGCAAACTGCGTGCGCTTGGAAGCGAACAGGTCAGCCAGCTCACGAATCCGCTCTGCCGGCAGGCCGGTGATCGAAGCGGCCCATTCCGGCGTCTTGGCCGGCGAGCCATCGCCGGATTCCCCCAGCAGGTACGGCAGGAACTTGTCGAAACCGACGGTATAGCGGTCGAGATAGGCCTGGTCGTGCTTGCCGTTGGTGTAGACGTGATAGCACATCGACAGGAACAGCGCCGTATCGGTGTTGGGCACGATCTTGACCCATTCCGAACCCATCGCCTCGTCGGAACTGGTGAACTGCGGGTTGATGGAAATGAACTTGACACCCGCCTCGCGGATGGCCTTCCAGCGCGAATACATCTGGTGGTCGGCCACCGTGAATTCGATGCGGTTGTTCTTCCAGGGATCGCAGCCCACGAACACGAACACCTCGGTGTTCTTGCGTACCATTTCCCAGGCGGTCTGCGGCGAATAGACTTCCATGTCGCCGATGATGTGCGGCAGGCTGACCTGCGAGGCACCCGCAGAATAATCCCCGGTCGTCACCGATTGGCCGCCAATCAGGTTGAACAAGCGCCCCTGCAGCACCTGCGGACGCAGCACGCCGGCATGCGACCAGCCACCGTAGGACGAGCTGAACACGGCCTCATTGCCATGTTCCTCGATGGTGCGCATCACGGCGTCGGCCGTCAGACCCAGCGCTTCTTCCCAGCTCACGCGCACAAAGGGATCCTTGCCGCGCAGATCGGGGCGCGTATCGCCACGCGGATTTTCCAGGTAGGAGCGGCGCACCATCGGGTACTTGACCCGGGTCGGATGATAGGTCCGGCTGATGATGCCTTCGAGCAGCATCTCGGTCGGCATGGCGTCGTAACCGGGCAACGGCTGCACACCGATCAGCACGCCATTGCGCACCACCGCCTTGAACGGGCCGTAGTGCGAGGCATGGGGAATCGTAATGGTGTCGGCGGCGAAGACTTCGGTCGGTGAAAACAGTTGCAGGCCGCTGCCGGCAACCGCCGTGGCAATACCGGTCTTGAGAAATCCCCTGCGTGACATGGACATGGCGCACTCCTTCTGCAAAGCATGGGTCCCCTGACCCGTTGCTCTCATTGTGCGCAGCCACCGTTAACCCTGGCCCGAGAAATGCAAACCGATCCTGCGGGATAGTTAATGGGGTTAACAAACCCATGGACTTAAACAGCACACAAGGCCATGGCCCCTCTTATCTCCTGACACCATCTCGATAAGTCTTTAACGCAATACACAATCAAATCCATTGATCAAAATTCGTTTATAAACGAAAATGAAGCCACACACGATCGAACACTATCTGACCGAGCCGGAGCAAGAGGCACCTTATCTACAGTGGCTTGAACATTTGCGTGATCGCCGGGCAAAGGTAGCCATTATCCGACGCACAAACCGGATAGAACAAGGCAACTTCGGTGACCACAAATTCTGCCGTGATGGTGTCTGGGAGTTGCGTATTGATGTCGGGCCAGGATACAGGGTGTATTACGGCCAATCCGGGCCATGCATCGTATTGCTGCTCTGCAGAGGGGATAAACGCATGCAGCATGCCGACATTATCAAAGCCGTAAGTTATTGGCAGGACTGGAAAAGGAGAAACGAGGATGAAAAGCAGAGGACATGATGAGGCGATGGCTGAGCTTTATCGCAACGATCCAGCTCTGGCGCTGGATCTGATCAACAGTATTCTGGAAGATGGCGATCAGGCCGAATTGCTGATATTGCTGCGTCAGCTTACATTGGCTTTTGGTGGCGTCAAGGCAATCGCCGAGCAGGCCCAACTGAATCCGACGCAGCTATATCGAACCTTGTCTCCACATGGCAATCCGGCCTTAAGTAGCCTGTCTTCCATTCTCAAGGCAATGGGCCTGCGATTGGCAGTGCAACCGATCCATAAACCGGCCTAGCACCCCCCGTTAAACAAATTTCTGCTTCTTCAATGCCGTCCAGTGCTCAGGCGAAACACCCGCCTTGATGGCCTTGAGCGGATCGACATAGCCTGAATTATCCGCATAGCTCACCACAAAATCTGCCGTGACGGGCAAGCCTGCCTCTGCCACCATGCGGGCCACGGCCGGCATGAGTCTTTTCAACACCCTGGTCGCCGATGCGTGGTTCTGCTTCATGCCCATCAGTTGCGCATGCAGCAGGCAGGCATTTTTCAATTCCGGCGCATCGAACCAATATTCGTACGCTCGCCCCTGCTGCTCGCGTATTTCATCGGGTGCCCACAGGTAGTACGAAATATCCTCGCCCTGTGCAGCGATCTGCTGGCGGTAGGCATCCTGTCCCCACACGAGAAATGGTGGCCAGGCCGAAGCCATATCCTCGGCGGTGTAGCACAGCAACAGGCAATACAAGGGCTGGTCACGCGGCACTGCAGCCAGCGCCCTGGGCAGGGCATCCAGAAAATGCGCTTCCACCCTTTTCTCTACCGTTGCCAGCGTCTCTCCCTTGGGCAGACGTAGATATTCCAGACGCTCCTGCCCTGATGGCACACCGTCAGCATCGGTGTACTGCAGTACGATACGTTCCAGTTCGCGATGCGGGTCGTGAATGAAAAGATGCTGGCAACACCATGGCTCGCCCGCCTCCGGCTCGGTCTGGCAGAAAGACTTCACCAGCAGGCCATCCTGCCAGGTGAATGTCTTGCGCAACGTATGCCGTCCCGACACATGGGCCTGTGCTGAGATCAGGCGCTGATCCTGGTATTGATACAGATCGATGGTCTTGAGACTGCTGGAATCATCCCCGAGATACCACGACACCCCCGTCCTGCTGTTTTCCCCATACAACCAGACCGTTTCTGCTCGATTGCGTTCGCACTCCAGAACGATGCGGCCCGCAGCATCCAGGCCATGATGCACATGGTTGTCTGGATCGGCCGATTCATTACGTAGCCAGCGCGCACGCGGCCCGCCATAAAGCGCCTGGCTGAATGGAATATCGACCCCCATGGATTCCGTCGCCCAGCGCCAGCTCACCACACTGGCCCTGGCTTGTGCCCTCAGAGACGCATCAGTCTCAAAGCGTTCAACAAAAGCGTGATCGAGTTTCTGTACATTCAAGTCTTGCATACTTCCTGTATCCATCATTGCGGCCCTGACATCGGCTCGACCTGAAAAACCGGGTTGAATCCTGCAGGCGGCACCGTCCACTGGGCAGGAAAACGCTGTATCTGGTCTCGCTCCAGCAGTGCCACATCCGGCCCCACATAAGGTTCGGCCGGGCGGCCTTCGAGCCGCGCCAGGATCTGTTGCACGGCCAGCCGGCCCTGCAACACCGGGAAATCCGTGGCGGCCGCCAGGATGCTGCCTCGCGCCAGGCTGCGATAGACCCCGGGCGTCATATACGCAGAGACGATGCCAACGCGATCCTGCCAGCCGCGATGATGCAACTCACTGACGGCCACTTCGGCCATGACGGCGTTGCCGACCAGATAACGCAGATCGGGATGGGTATCCAGTGCGTCCTCGACCAGTTGCCGCTGCACGGAACGGCCGGTATCGCCCCACTGCACAGTGGCCAGTGTCACATCACTGCCGGCAATGGCATCCCGAAAACCCGCATCCAGGAACAGAACCCAGCCGGCATCGCGCGGCCCCAAAAACCAGGCGACCGTCACCGGGCCGCTGCCGGCAGGGTGGCGCCGCGCCAGCCACTGGCCGGTTTCGCGGCCAAGCTCGTACCACGGCACGCCGACCCGGCCCTGCACAGCCTGCCCACCGACATCGTTGACCAGCGCCACCACAGGATGCGCGGCCGCATAAGATGTCAACAGATCGCCCAACCCATCGTAGGACACTGTGCCAAGCAACATGCCATCGATCTGCGAATCTGCCGCGCAGGCCTCTACCTGGCGGCGCTGCATGGCCAGGTCGTTGTAGCCACCGGCACCAGCCACCGAAATCCCCACACCGAGCCGGGCCGCTTCCTCCATCATGCCGTAATTGACGGCCAGCCAGTAGCCATCCTTGAGATGCGGATAGATGGCACAGATCTGCCATGGCCGGCTGGCCGGCTGGCGTTGCGGCAACACGGGTGACGTGTCGCGCTCCGGTCCCTGCCAGCGCCTGAGCGGCCACGCCTCTGCCTGCTCCGTATCCGCCGCCAGCGCCACAGCCCAGGGGGCCAACATGCCGCCGCAGCATGCCACCAGCGCTGCCAGCAACCCCTGTCGGCCTCGCCGCAGTGATCGCTGGCCCGGCCATGCCAGGTACTGCCGCCATGCACGCGGGTAGAATGTGCGCATCGTGTCTTTGTGTTTCATGGTCGCCAAGCATACCGCGTCGACCGCATCAACGGCCAGACGCCCTCATCCATGCCGCTACGCCCGATTTTCCTGCAACGCTATCGCAGCCTGCCCGGCAAGCTGGCCCTGGGCCTGGCCGCCAGCGCACTCTGCACGATACTGGTCGCGCTCATCGGCTGGAACAGTTTCCAGCGGGTCGTCAACAGCCAGCAGGCCATCGTCGAGCGTGTGCTGCCGGATACCCTGGCCCTGCATGAACTGGTACGGGGCAGCACACGCCTGGCCGTGATGGCTCCACAACTTGCCCGTGCCGGTTCGGCCGAGGAAATCACCCGTCTCGATACGGCCATCACCACCGAACTGGCGCAAATGCGCAACAGCATCGAAGCACTGGATGCCGCCGACATCGCCAGCACCCTGGCGACGGAGTTGCAGCAGACCTATGCCGCACTGGCCCATGCCAGCCAGGAGATGCACCGGGTCGTCAGCCAGAGGCTGGAGCTGCGCGCCGAGCGCCAGCAGCACAGCGCACGCGTGCAGGCCCGGCTGCAGGAACTGGGGCTGCTGGCCGGAGCCCAGACCGACAACGCCGTCGCCATCATGGTCTCCATCCTGGCCGGCCTGCAGCAACATGCCGACGGCGGCCCCGCGCCGGTCGGCAATGTCGCCGACCTGTACGACCATATCATCGACATCGACCTGGACCGGCTCGAGCGCATGCAGGAAATGCAACTCGCCATCCATCGCCTTGTTCCCCTGCTGGAACAGGTGGAAGGCCTCGACAGCGAGACGGCGCTGGAGACATCCCGACAGGCTTTCACGGCCAGCCTGGCCTTGCTGCGCAAGCGCCAGCGAAACATTGCCGATCCATCCGACCATACACAGGCAGGCCGTCTGTCCACCGCGCTCCAGGATGCCGCCGGCCCGACCGGCCTGTACGTACTGATGCGCCGCGAACTGGACCTGCGCCGGCAGACCGACACCCTGCAGCAGGAGATGCTCGCCCAGACCGGCAGGCTGGATCATCTGGCCGGACGCCTGCTGCAACATGGCAGCGAAATGGCCATCGCCGCAGGCAACTCGGCGCGCCAGGCCGCTGCCACCGGCATGACCGCCTTCGCCATCACCGCTGCCTGCCTGCTGTTGTTGACTATTGGCGGCCTCTACGCGGTACGCCGGCAGCGCACCTTCGCCCGCCTGCGCGAACTCGAAAGCGCCACGCTGGCCCTGGCACATGGCCAGCACTCGGCCCCCATCCCTCACGAAGGCAACGATGCCCTGGCACAACTGGCCCAGGCGCTGTCCACCCTGCGTGACAAGGTGATCGAGCGGGATCAACTGGCCACTGAACTGCGCCACGAACGCGCCACGCTCGAACGCCAGGTCGGCGAACGCACGGCCGAGCTGCGCGCCAGCAATCTCGCCCTGGCGCACGAAACGGCAGAGCACAGGCAGGCGCGTATCCAGGCCGAACAGGCCAGCCGCGCCAAGACGGCCTTTCTCGGCACCATCAGCCATGAACTGCGCACCCCCATGAGCGGCATTCTCGGCACGCTGGAACTGCTGCAGGACACGCCGCTTGCCACGACCCAGGCCCAATATGCAGGGCAGATACGCACCTCGGCTACCCTGCTGCTGGATACCCTGGAAGACATGCTGCTGTACGCCCAGCTCGACATCGGCCGCCCTGCCATGCATGCCGAAACCTTTGCGCTGCGGCGCTGCATCGACGATGTCTTTGCCGTGCAGGGCAGCCGTGCACGCAATCAGGGACTGGCCCTGACCCTGGATATCGCCGCCGATATCCGGCCCATGTTGCACGGCGACCGCCGCAAGCTGAGCCAGGTCCTGCTCAATCTGGTGGGCAATGCCATCAAGTTCACCCAGGAAGGCGCCGTCGAGATCAGCGTCTGTCGCCAACCCGACACCGACTGCTCACAGCGCGAGCATCTGCAATTCCAGGTCAGCGACAGCGGCATCGGCATTCCTGCCGAACAGATTGAAAGTGTATTCGAACCCTTCGTGCAGGCGCATGCCCATCTGCCCGAGCGCCAGGGCGGTACCGGCCTGGGTCTGTCGATCTGCCGCCGTCTGGTCCAAGCCATGGGCGGTCAGATCTCGATCGAGAGCCAACCAGGCCATGGCACCTGTGTCACGTTCCTGCTGGATTTCGAGGCCGGTATGGCGATCCAGGCAGAAACGGCCGAATCCACTTTGCCCGCCGTTGGTGCCGCGACGGAGCCCCTCCGTATCCTGGTCGTCGAAGACGATGCCGTCACGCGCATGGTGCTGCAACACATGCTGTCCAGACAGGGGCATCAGGTCACCGCTGCGGCCACGGGTGGCGAAGCGCTGGCGACATTTTCCACACATCCCGTGGACATGGCATTGATCGATATCCATCTGCCCGACACCCAGGGCAACACGTTGATGCATCGGCTGCGCACCCTGCCCGGCCAGAAAAACCTGCCCGTAGCGCTGATGTCCGCGCATGCCAGCCAGGACGGCGGTACAGCGTGGCTGCAGACCGGTGCCGATGCCTATCTGGCCAAACCCTTTGAACGCCGACAATTGATGGCATTGATCGAAGCGCTGGCTAAACAGGATGATCCCGGCGCTTTCCTTGCCGAAGAATGCAGCCTGCTCGGTCCCGCTGCCGTCCAGGCCATCGTCGCTGCCTACCAGCGGCAGGACAGTGAATTACACGCCAGCCTGGAACAGGCTCTGGCCGCAACGGACCCTGCAGCCTGTGCACGACTGGCCCATCGCCTGCGCAGCGCAGCCGGCAACCTGGGACTGGCGCAGCTTGCCCGCCATGCGCGTCAGGTAGAAAACATGCTTACCGAACAGAAACCGCCTGCCCTGCTACCGCAGGACTGGCCAACTGCAGTACATACCTTGCTGGTCGCCATGCAGCAGGCCCGACGGGCGCTGCATCAGGCCTGCCTTCAGACGGGCCTGACCTCGGCAGACAGCCGGTAGCCTTCGCCCCGTACTGTCGCGATCAGCGAAGTTTGCCCATCCGCCGTATCGAGCTTGGCACGCAGGCGGCGTATCAGCACATCCACCGTGCGATCGGCGGGATGCCAATCGCTGCCGCTGATGACACGCGTCAGGCGTTCGCGATCCATGACCGCATCCGGATGCTGTGCCAGTGCACTGAGCAGATCGAACTCGCCACGCGTCAGGGTCACTTCGCTGCCATCGTGTGCATAGAGTCGCCGCCGCACCATATCGAGCTGCCAGCCGGCAAAGCAGATGCGAGGCGCATCCCCAGCCGCGTCAAACGGACCACAGGCACGGCGCAACAGGCTCTTGGCGCGCGCCAGCAGCACCCGGGGATTGAAAGGCTTGGTCACGTAATCGTCGGCACCGACTTCCAGCCCGACGATGGTATCGACCTCGTCGGTACGGCCGGTCACCAGGATGATGCCGATGGCGGGATGCTGTGCGCGCAATTCACGAGCCAGCGAAATCCCATCGCGACCGGGCAGGTTGATATCGAGCAGCACCAGGGATACCGGTTCGGCCTGCAGGATGCGCCACATGGCCTCGCCTTCGTCGGCCAGCAACGTGCGATAGCCTTCCTGAGAAAAATAGGCCAGCAGGCGCTGCTGTATCACCAGATCGTCGTCCACGATCAGGATGGTGCCAGCCCCCGTCATCTGGCTGGAGGATGGAGACGGATAGTGAATCATGATCCTGCTTCCGCATGCTGTCCGACAGATTTATATTCTAGGCCGAATTCCCCTTCCAGCATTGTGGAAAATCAATATCTTTCCATTCAACCGCTACACTAGCGGCGCATCAAGATCCATCTTGCAATCGGCAGTCACGGCAACATGGCATGCCCACAGAGGCGGCCTCCCCCCTTTTTCCCCGCATCCACCCATGTCCTTTTCGTCCCCCTCGCGCCCGACCAGTGCCAACACCGAACGCCCGTCCATACCCCGTACCGTCTGGGCGCTGGGCTGGGTCAGCCTGCTCATGGACATCTCCAGCGAAATGGTCCAGACCATGCTGCCCCTGTTCCTGGTGGGCAGCATGGGCGCACCGGCCATCCTGATCGGACTGCTGGAAGGCGTATCGGTGGTCATCGCGATGGTCGTCCGCCTGGGAGCCGGCATCCTGTCCGATCGCTGGCGCTCGCGCAAAGGGCTGGTCAGCTTCGGCTATGGCCTGGCCGCCCTGTCCAAACTGTTTTTTCCCCTGGCAGAAAGCATCTTCGGCATCGCCTGCGGCAAATTCCTGGATCGCATCGGCAAGGGTATCCGCAGCGCACCGCGTGATGCATTGCTGGCCGATGCCTCGCCTGCTGCCATCCGGGGAGCCTGCTTCGGCCTGCGCAAATCGATGGACAGCCTGGGTGGCGTCATTGGCCCGCTGATTGCCGTGCTGGTCCTGTTCGCCAGCCAGGACAACTTCCGCCTGCTGTTCTGGCTCGCCGTCATTCCGGCGACGCTGGCGGTATGCGTTCTGCTGCTGGGCGTACGTGAACCCGATCGCATCACGCCGGATAAACCGGGCAAGCCCCCAATCGACTGGCATGCCGCGCGCAGGCTCGGAAAGGCCTTCTGGACACTGATCGCCCTGGCTGCCCTGCTGGGCGCGGCCCGCTTCAGCGAAGCCTTTTTGCTGCTGCGCGCCCACGAAAGCGGCATTGCCCTGACCTGGGCACCGCTGGTCATCCTGGGCATGCACCTGGTCTACAGCGCCGTGGCCTATCCTGTCGGCCGCCTGTCGGATCGTCTGGGGCGACGCGCCATGCTGCCACTGAGTCTGGTCTTTCTGGCTGCCGCCAATGTGCTGCTGGCGCTCTGGCCCGGCAACCTCGTGATGCTGGCGCTGGCCCTGGGCCTGTGGGGCCTGCACATGGGCTTTTCCCAGGGTGTGCTGGCGACGCTGGTGGCTGATGTGGCCCCCGCCGACCTGCGCGGCACGGCTTTCGGGCTGTTCAACCTGAGCACCGGGCTGGCCGTACTGGTCGGCAACCTGCTGGCGGGTTTGCTGTGGGATAGCTGGGGTTCGGTGGCCACGTTCAGTGCAGGGGCCATTTTCGCCCTGCTGACGCTGGCCGGTTCATTTTTCCTGAAACTGCCGTCACACCGCCTTGCCTGACACGCCCCAGCGCGGCAACACACGGATGTAGAGCAGCTCGGCCAGCAACTCTACCAGCGTCTGGAGCACGATGACCGCAGGTAACAGCGGCATCGCGCCCGGCACTGACAGCGCCAGCGGCAATACCACCAATGAATTTCGCGTACCGGCGCTGAAGGCCACGGCCCGCCCGGCCATGGCCTTCAGGCCGCACCATCGGGCCAGCCACCAGCCCACGACTGGCGCGATCAGGGCATACAGCAGATAAAGCGGCACGACCGACCAGGCCGTGGCCGGCATACTGCGCAGCGACGGCATCACGGCCGCCACCACCACCAGCAGTACCAGCGCCGTCGCCGGGACACACAGCAGCGCCAGTCCGTCGGCCACGGCCGAGGCACTGCGATGACGCCGTGCCAATGCCTGGGTCAGGCCAGCCAGTGTGGCAGGCACCAGAATCATCCAGACAAACGCATCCACGAACGGTTCGGGTCGCACCCATTGTGCAGCCTCCTCCCCCAGGAACAGGCGCAGGTACAGCGGCAGGGCCAGCATCTGCAGCAGCAGCAGCACTGGCGTACTCGCCAGCAGCAGGCGGGCATCCGCCCGTCCCAGATGGGCAAAGGTCACGACATAATCGATGCAGGGGGTCAGCAGCACGAAGAGCATCCCCAGGCGCAACAACGGATCGGCCGGAGCCCAGTGCAGCAGACCTGCTACCAGAATCGGCACCAGGATGAAATTGACCACCAGCAGTACAGCCAGGAAACGCCGCTGCCTGAATGCCGTGCCCAGTTCCGCCACCGGCACCTGCAGGAAGGTCAGGTACAGCATGCAGGCCAGGGCTGGCGTAATGGCGGCAGCCCAGTCCACGGCGGACGGCATCAGCCGCCCGAATCCGGCCCCTGCCAGCACGGCCAGGAAATAAAGCCCGATCTGATATTTTTCCAGTACCGCCCTGAGTTGCATTGCGCCTGCCCTGCCTGCAAAACCGATATTTTCTCCTGGGCTGCAGGAGTACAGTCACATATATGAGCACACGCGCAACATCCAATCAAGACAGGCCCTGACATGGCGACATCCCGCTCCACCATCGATTTCCTGCTCGACCAGCTCTGTGCCCTGGAGGACCTCTCCAGCCGGAGAATGTTCGGCGAGTACTGCATCTACCTGTCCGGCAAGCCCATCGGTTTCGTGTGCAACGACGAGTTCTACCTGAAAATCACCGCAGCCGGCAGGCAACTTGCGCCTGACGCCGCCGAAGGTTTCCCCTACCCCGGTGCCCGGCCGCACCTGCTGATCCCGGCAGACAGTTGGGAAGATCGTCACTGGCTGATACCGTTGTTGGAGGCGACCGAGCGAGCCTTACCGCCCCCCAAACCGCGCAAGAAGGATCACTTCAAGCAATAACACACGTCCCACGCTTGTCGTGGCGCGCCCGTGCGACTCTCATGGGATGCTTTTAATGCAAGAGCCGGACGATAAAAAAAGCCCCTGCAGCATGACTGCAGGGGCCTGCTTCACTGCAGGTGGACGACCAGCGTCCACCGCATGAATTACATGTTGGAGATCATCACATCACCGAAGCCCGAGCACGACACCTGGGTCGCACCTTCGAGCAGGCGGGCGAAGTCATAGGTGACCTTCTTGGACAGGATCGACTTTTCCATGCTGGAAATGATCAGGTCGGCCGCTTCGGTCCAGCCCAGGTGACGCAGCATCATTTCGGCCGAGAGGATTTCGGAACCGGGGTTCACGTAATCCTTGCCGGCGTACTTGGGAGCCGTGCCGTGGGTGGCTTCGAACATCGCCACCGAATCCGACAGGTTGGCGCCCGGAGCGATACCGATACCACCGACCTGTGCTGCCAGCGCGTCGGACACATAGTCGCCGTTGAGGTTGAGCGTGGCAATCACGGAATACTCGGCCGGACGCAGCAGGATCTGTTGCAGGAAGGCGTCGGCAATCGAATCCTTGATCACGATGTCGCGACCGGTCTTGGGATTCTTGAACTTGAGCCACGGGCCGCCGTCGATGGGCTCGGCACCGAACTCGTTGGCAGCCAGGCCGTAGCCCCAGTCACGGAAGCCACCTTCGGTGAACTTCATGATGTTGCCCTTGTGGACCAGGGTCACGCTGGGCTTGTCATTGTCGATGGCGTACTGGATGGCCTTGCGCACCAGACGCTCGGTACCTTCGCGCGACACGGGCTTGACGCCGATGCCGGAGGTCTGCGGGAAGCGGATCTTGTTGACGCCGAGCTTGGTCTGCAGGAAATCGATCAGCAGCTTGGCCTTTTCGGATTCGGCTTCGAATTCGATACCGGCGTAGATGTCTTCGGAGTTTTCGCGGAAGATCACCATGTCGGTCTTCTCGGGCTCACGCACCGGCGAGGGCACGCCCTTGAAGTAGCGCACCGGGCGCAGGCAGACGTACAGGTCGAGCTGCTGGCGCAGGGCGACGTTGAGCGAGCGGATGCCACCGCCCACGGGCGTGGTCAGGGGGCCCTTGATGGAGACGACGTAGTCGCGCAGGACTTCCATCGTCTCTTCGGGCAGCCAGACGTCAGGGCCGTACACCTTGGTGGACTTCTCGCCTGCGAAGACTTCCATCCACTGGATCTTGCGCTTGCCGGCGTAGGCCTTCTCGACTGCGGCATCGACAACCTTGATCATCACGGGGGTGATGTCGGCACCCGTGCCGTCGCCCTCGATGAAGGGAACGATAGGTTGGTCAGGCACGTTCAGCGAGAAGTCGGCATTGACCGTGATCTTCTGGCCCTGTGCGGGCACCTTGATATGCTGGTAGGACATGGATACTCCGGTAGCGTCGGTGGTTTGATTGAAAATCGGTTTTGGTATTGGAGTCAGCTTTCCATTCTACCCGATTTCTGGCGAATGTCTTGTATAAGACTGCATCGCAAAGCATGGCTGGACTGTCGATATCATTACGGAAAAGTTGCGCTTTCGCACACCCGGAGTCGCCCTTCTGGCGCATCGACTGCGACGCGGGCATAATGCCACCGTCGCCACAAGCGATACAGCGCCCCGATGGAGCGCACCCGGCCCGCATCGCACCACCCTTGCGAACGGCTCATCATACTGCCATGCATACCCCTGCCATGCCCGTCACCCCTGTCGCGCCCGTCTCCGCCCTGCATCACGGCCCCGGAGAAGATGTCCTGGCCCTGTTCACGGGCACACTTTTCGTCTCCATGACCATGGTGCTCTATGCACAGGCGGGCCTGCTCACCGGCAGCACAGCCGGCATCGCCTTTTTGCTGCATTATCTGAGCGGATGGCCATTCGGTCTGATCTTTTTCGTCATCAACCTGCCGTTCTACTGGTTTTCATGGCAGCGCATGGGGCGCGAATTCACGCTCAAGACCTTTGCCGCCGTGGGCATGCTGTCGCTGCTGACCGACTTCGCGCCACAGGTCATGCACATCGATTACCTGCATCCGCTCTATGCGGCCCTGCTGGGTGGGTTTCTGCTGGGCACGGGCTGCCTGTTCCTGGCGCGCCACCGCGCCAGCCTGGGGGGTGCCACGATTGTCTCGCTCTATCTACAGCAGGCGCACGGCATCCGGGCAGGCAAGGTACACATGATCATCGACTGCGCCATCGTGGCCATGGCTTTTTTCGTCGTGCCGCCGGAACGGGTTGCCTATTCGATTCTGGGTGCCATCGCCATGAGCCTGTTTCTGTGGATCAACCATCGGCCGGGCCGCTACATGGGCGGTGTGCGCTGAGCGCACCTTCGGCACAATGCATGGCACGGCACCCAGGCAGCCTCGGCACAATCTGACTACAGGCAAAACCGATCCTCATGCGCCAGGACCGCAAGGCCCCGACACGAGAATCGATTCACCCTGCCCGCTCAGCCTCCCTGGCTGCGCGCCAGCATGTCCACCACCCGCTGGCGCAAGGCAGGATTCTGCTGGACAGCCACACTGATGCCGTTGTATTCGTCCACGCTCAATCCGTCACGCTCGACCAGCGCGATCATCTTGCCATCGGCCTCGCGCAGCAAGGCCTGCCGCTCTGCCGGATCGGTCACGCCTGCCAGCCTGGGCTGGTAATCTGCAGCAACCGCATCGATCTTGCGCGCGGCACCCACGTATTTTTCAAGCTGCTCATCGGACGGATCAATGGCTGCGGGTGCCTGTACCGGTGTTTCAGCACGGGCCGGTTCAAGTCTCGATTCGGCCATGGCATAAGGGGATGCCAGCCCGAAGGATACGGCAGCAGCGAAAAGAAACGCTTTCAAGGATGATTGCATACGATTCTCCTTTACGTCGTTGGTGAGGTTCCATGATGCGGCCAAAGCATGCCCCGGTTCAAGTTTCGCTCTGTGTGGTCGTGTATCGGCATGCCACAGGCACCTCATCTACAGCCAGGGCATGCCGCCAGCGCAGCCTGGGCTCAGTGCGCCCGTTCCAGCACCAGTTGGGGGTCGACTCGCACATCGAACCAGTTCATTCCCCAGTGCAGGTGCGGGCCGGTCGAGCGGCCTGTCGAACCGACGGCACCCATGACGTCGCCTTGGCTGATGCGCTGGCCGACCGTCACATCGATACGCGAAAGATGCAGAAAATTGGAACTGACACCATGCCCATGGTCCAGCAGGATGGTGCCACCAGTCAGGTACAGATCGGGATCGACAAAGGTGATGATACCGGCAGCAGGCGCTTTGACCGGCGTCCCGGTGGGGGCCGCGATATCCATGCCGGAATGCGGTGAACCCGGCTTGCCGTTATAGACACGCGCCCGGCCAAAGCGTCCACTGATGCGCCCCTGTACCGGCCAGATGAAGGCCTGGGCAAAATCAGCGCGCTCATCATCCCGCTCGCGCGCCGCTACCACACGGGCCTGCTCGGCCTGGATGCGACGGGCAATGGCGGGCGGCGGCTCGACTGTGGCTGGCGGCACGCCGTTGATGTGCTGCAGGGGCCAGTCGCGTGGCTGTATGCTGATCACAGGCGACTGCCGTTCGCCACTGGGCAATACGACATCGACACGCGCCTCGCCCTGCGCGTCACGGCCAATGCCCAATACCACCGAACCATATGGCGTCACTCGCAGCTCGCGCCCCGCGTAGCGGACCGTGCTGCCTGCCGGCACCTTGCCGATTACCAGCGTCCCTTGCTGTACCGTGCCGGGAAATACCACGCGCGTATCGGCCTGGGCCCAGGCCGGCCATGCCAGGCCTGCAACAACGGCCCCCAACAAACGGCGGCGGGATGGGAAAACAATCGCAGGCATAACATGCAATCCTTGCAGAGATGAAACGGACAGAGTGTAGCGAAGCTGTCCCAAAATAAAAAAAGCCGCCCGAAGGCGGCTTTTTCGCAGCAATGCCGAGAATTAGCGCTTGCTGAACTGCTTGCGGCGACGTGCCTTGTGGAAGCCGACCTTCTTGCGTTCGACTTCGCGGGCGTCGCGGGTGACGAAGCCAGCCTTCGACAGTGCGGGCTTGAGCGTTTCGTCGTAGTCGATCAGCGCGCGGGTGATGCCGTGGCGCACAGCGCCGGCCTGGCCGCTTTCGCCGCCGCCCTTGACGTTGATCTTGATGTCGAACGACTCAGTGTGGCCGGTCAGTTCGAGCGGCTGGCGAACGACCATGCGGCCGGTTTCGCGTGCGAAGAACTCGTCGACAGGCTTGCCGTTGACGACGATCTTGCCCGTGCCCTTCTTCATGAAGACGCGAGCCACCGAGGTCTTGCGACGGCCGGTGCCATAATTCCAGTTACCGATCATGTCCTTGACCTCTTAGATATCCAGCGGTTGCGGCTGTTGCGCCGAGTGCGGATGCTCGGAGCCTGCGTAGACCTTGAGCTTCTTGATCATGGCGTAGCCGAGCGGACCCTTGGGCAGCATACCCTTGACGGCTTTTTCCAGGGCGCGGCCCGGGAAACGCTGCTGCATTTCGAGGAAGGTGGTCTCGGTGACACCGCCCGGGTAACCCGAGTGGCGGTAGTAGCGCTTGCCTTCGGCCTTGTTGCCGGTGACAGCGATTTCGGCTGCGTTGATGATGACGATATAATCGCCGGTATCAACGTGCGGCGTGAATTCAGGTTTGTGCTTGCCACGCAGACGGCGTGCGACTTCGCTGGCCACACGACCCAGGACTTTGCCCTTGGCGTCAATCACAAACCAGTCACGCTTGACTTCATGCGGCTTGGCCACAAATGTCTTCATGATGGTTCCTAACATTCAAAAATTAAGCTCATGCCCGATACAGGCATGAGCGCCTGGCCGAAAACACCACAGCACGAAGACTCATGCCGCAGGCCATTTCCGGCCGCTTTTTCAGTTTGTGCCCTGCCAGAGTGTTATGAATTCACCCGTGCCAGCTCATCCAAAAAGAAAATAGCCACTGATCATAACATAGATCAGGAACGATTGCGCGCCGACAGGCGTACGCCCAGATATTGGTCGAAGCTGCCTTCGGCCACCCGGAACCATGGCACCACTTCGTCGCGGAAGGCCATGTAGTTGTCATACACCGTCTTGAACTGGGGATTCTTGTCGCAGAATTCCTTGTAGACGGTCTGTGCCGCATCGTAGGAAGCATCCATCACTTCGCGCGGGAACGGGCGCAGCTTGGTGCCGCTGGCGATCAGGCGACGCAGGGCCTGCGAGTTGAGTGCATCATAGCGCGAGGTCATGGCACCATGCGCAACCCGGCTGGCCGCCTCGACGATGGTCTGGTAGGTCTTGGGCAGCGAAGCCCAGGCCGCATCATGCAGGTAGAGCGAGACCTGCGGACCGCCCTCCCACCAGCCCGGATAGTAGTAGTAGCCGGCAACCTTGTTGAAGCCCAGCTTTTCATCGTCATACGGCCCGACGAATTCGACCGCATCCAGCGTGCCACGCTCCAGTGCGGGGTAGACATCGCCACCCGCCAGTTGCTGCGGCACCACACCCAGGCGCGACAGGACTTCGCCCGCAAAGCCGGCCGTACGCATCTTGAGGCCCTTCAGGTCCTCGAGCGACTTGATCTCGTTGCGATACCAGCCGCCCATCTGCGTGCCGGTATTGCCCATCGGGAAGTTGATAATGTTATAGGCCTTGAACATGTCACGGGTCAGGCGCATGCCATCGCCATCGAACATCCAGGCATTGGTCTGGCGGGTATTGAGACCGAACGGCACGCAGGCATCGAAGCACAGGGCCGGGTCCTTGCCATAATAGTAATAACTGACCGTATGGCCACACTCGACCGTATTGTTCTGCACCGCATCAAGCACCTGCAGTGCCGGCACGATCTCCCCACCCGGAAAGTGGCGGATGGTGAACTTGCCACCCGTCGCCTCATTGACATACTTGCAGAAAATCTCACCGGTGCCATACAGGGCATCGAGGCTGCGCGGAAAACTGGAGGCCATGCGCCAGTTGAGCGTAGGGGCATCCTGGGCAAAAACCGGTGCAGCCACGGCGGCACTGCCAGCCACGGCACCCAGGCCCGCTTTTTTCAGAAACGAACGACGTTGCATGGAATCTCCTTCACAAGCTTATATGCAGGTGTATATGTAAAAACTTATGTATTTGTATATTCTACAGGCCGATCACTATATGCCTGCTATCGACATTTCCGCAATCAGGATCGAACCCGATGTCTTGGCTCCCCGCGTGATGCGATCCGCCCCGACCGCCACGATATTGCGGAACATATCCTGGAGATTGCCAGCGATGGTGATTTCCTGCACGGCATGCTGGATGCGGCCGTTTTCCACCCAGTAGCCGAACGCACCGCGAGAATAATCGCCTGTCACATAATTGACGCCCTGCCCGATCAGCTCGGTCACCAGCAGGCCTGTGCCCATCTTGCGCAGCATCGCCTCGAAATCGTCTTCGGGACGGGTCAGGCGCGAGCGCAGCATCAGGTTGTGCGAGCCACCTGCATTACCCGTACCCGGCAATCCCAGTTTGCGCGCCGTGTAGCTGGACAGGAAATAGCCATTGAGCACCCCGCCCGACACGACCTGACGCACACGCGTCGCCACACCCTCGTCATCGAACATCGCACTGCCCATGGACTGGGGAATGAAGGGATTTTCATCGAGGTCGATATGCCCGGGCAATATCTGGCGACCTGCCGCATCCAGCAGGAAACTGGCCTTGCGATAGAGAGCACCGCCACTGACCGCCTGCGTCAGCGCACCGATCAGGCCCAGCGCCAGCGGGGCCTCGAACAGGACAGGAAAACGGCCTGTGGGAATGCGGCGCGCCGACAGCCGCGCCAGGGTGCGCTCGGCCGCATAGCGACCAATGGCCTCGGGTTGCCCCAGCCCCTGCGCAGCACGATGCGCGCTGTACCAGTAATCGCGCTGCATGCGATTGCCACGACCGGCAATCGGCGCAACCGACAGGCTGTGGCGCGAATAGGGATAGCCGGCCATGAAACCATGCGTATTTCCCATGACGAAATGCCCTTCATAGGTATTGACGCTGGCTCCTTCGGTATTGGTAATGCGGGTATCGGTATCGAGCGCAGCCCGCTCGACACGGCAGGCCAGTGCGCAGGCCTGATCCGTATCGATTCTCCAGGGATGGTGCAAATCCAGATCCAGAAACTGCGTGGCCAGTTGATCTGCCTCTGGCAGCCCGGCGGCAGGATCATCCGCCGTATGGCGGGCAATATGCCAGGCAGCCTCGACAGTCTGGCGCAATGCGGCAGGCGACAGATCGGAAGTCGATGCCGACCCTCGGCTGCGCCCCGCATAGACAGTCACCCCCAGAGATCGGTCCAGCGCCTGCTCGACGGTTTCGATGCTGCCTTTACGCACCGATACCGAGAGGCCGCAGCTTTCGGATACTTCGGCAGCCGCATCGCTGGCACCCAGCTCGCGCGCATATCCCAGCACCGTCTCGACCGCCTCCCGGAAACGAGCCTGGCCAGCCTCGATATCCAGTCCCTGGAGGCCCGCTGGCACCCGGTTTTTGCCTGCGCGGGAGCGCGGCGTCTCTTGATCAGTCATGCTCATGGATTTCAGGAAAATTGGGACAGGCGAGTATGATAGCCAACTTTACCCCTATAAGATTCTTACTGCTGCCCCTATGGACGAATTTCCGCCCTCGCCCAACGATGATCAGGATGCCGGCCCGGTCTATGACCGCCCCAGCAAATCCCAGGTCAAACGCGATATGCTGGCCTTGCTGGATCTTGGCAAGGATCTGATCGACCTGTCGCCAGAACGGCTGCGCCAGTTGCCACTCGAAGAAAAGCTGTACGAAGCCATCCGGCTGGCACAGCGTACCACCAGCCGCGAAGGCCGGCGCCGTCAGACACACTATGTCGGCAAGCTGATGCGCAGGGCACCTGCCGAAGAAATCCGGACGCAGCTCGATGTCTGGGCCAATGGCTCGCGCGAAGCGACCGCTTCGCTGCATCGCACCGAGCGCCTGCGAGATCGCCTGCTGACCGATGATGAAGCACTGACAACCCTGCTGGCACAGTATCCGGGTGCCGATGTGCAGCACCTGCGTTCACTGATCCGCGCCGCCCGCAAGGAGGCTGCCAGCAATGCCGCACTGACCGAAGGCTCGCAACTCCAGCGCAAGCACTACCGCGCGCTGTTCCAGGCACTGCGAGAGCTGGAGCCGGGCGACACGTCATCATCCGACACCGCCGAAGACGAGGAGGAAGAAGCATGACCCAGAGTTTGCTTGATGCCGTGACCATCGATACGGGCACCGTACCGCAACGCACCGTGATCTGGCTGCATGGCCTCGGGGCCGATGGTCACGACTTTGCCCCCATCGTGCCCGAACTGGGCCTGGAGGACATGCCACCGATCCGCTTCATTTTTCCACATGCGGGCGTGATGCCTGTCACCATCAACAATGGCATGGCCATGCGTGCCTGGTATGACATTCTGGGATTCAATGGCACGGCCCGCGAGGATGACGTCGGCATCCACCATTCCCAGGCCGCTGTTGAAGCGCTGATTGCACAGGAAAAGGCGCGCGGCGTCCCTGCCCGGCACATCGTGCTGGCAGGCTTTTCACAAGGCTGCGCCATGACCCTGCAGGTCGGCCTGCGCCATGCCGAGCGCCTGGGCGGCCTGATCGCCCTGTCCGGTTACCTGCCGCTGCGCCAGACACTGGCGGCAGAGCGCAGCCCGGCCAACGCAGATGTTCCCATCCTGCAGGCCCACGGCACCCAGGATCCTGTCGTCGCCATCCAGCGGGCCGAGACATCGCGTGCACTGCTGGAAGAACTGGGCTATCACGTCGAGTGGCACACCTACCCGATGCCGCACTCGGTCTGCGCCCAGGAAATCGCCGAGATCGGCACTTTCCTCAAGCGCGTTCTGGCCTGAACGCGGTCAGGTCTTGCCATCTTGGACTGGAGCCAGCGGCTCCAGATCCAGCCAGACCCGCCGCATCGAGGGATCATCAGGATCCGGGTCATTGACAAAACCGAGCCGGGTCATCAGGGTCAGCATGGGCCGATTTGCAGCCAGCACCATGCCATCGATATATTCCAGCCCCTGCTGTCGCGCGGCCTCGATCAGCCCTTGCATCAGCGAGTAGCCCAGCTTGCGGCGCTGCCAGTCATCACCAATCACCAGCGCATACTCGGCCCCCCGCCCATCGGCATTACGCAGATAATGCGCAAAACCGATGATGACATCGTGAGGATGACCGCGATGGGCCGGATTGGGTTGCTGAATGGTCGCCACCAGCGCCAGCTCCCGGTGATAATCGACCTGGGTATAGCGCGCCAGCATGCGGTCCGTCAGTTCCTTCATGGCCGAGATGAAGCGCATATAGCGTGACTGCTCGGACAGATCACGGACGAAGTCCTGCAAGGCCTCGGCATCCTCTGGTCGAATGGGGCGGATGGTATAGGCCAGCCCATCCGCAAAAGCCTCGTTGCGCACCAGGTGCGCAGGATAGGGATGAATCGCCATATGGGCATACCCACCCAACAGCGGCGTATAACCTGCCGGCTGCGCACTCAGGCGCATCTCCATGCCATCGACACGCAGATGATCATTCTCGACACGAATCGGGTCGAGCACCAGTGATTCGATATCAGGCAATTCGGAAATCACTTCGGACACCTGAACCAGCAACTGCTCCAGACGGACCAGCGCCTGCGGACTGGACTCACTGGCCAGCAACGGCTTCCAGATCCGGCTGCGCACCATCATCTGATGTGCCAGATAACTGTTGAGTGGTGGCAAATCCAGGCTGCCGCCAGCACCACCTCCGATCATACCCAGCCGGGCCAGGCGCCCACCTGCACCAAAGCCGATCACCGGTCCGAAACGGGTATCGCGTACCACCCGGATCGCCAGGGCAATGCTGTCATCGTCGACCTGACCATCGGCAGCGTCATCATCGTCGCGCCACTCGACGGGCGCAAAGAACGCCTGCAGAATGTCCTGTACCTCGCTTGCAGCCAGGCATGTCCGTCCCTCCTCTCGGGCGCGATCGATCAGTGCCTGTGCCTGCTCACGATCGGGCGGATAAAGCGGAGGCAGCGGCGGCTGCATCTGCAGCAACAACTGCTGGTTGTAATGGTGAGTCGCCAGCACGCCCAGCGCATCCGCGGCCGTTTCCGGGGTTCGGAAGGCCGGTGTGCCGGCATCGTCGAGCATGCGCCGCAGGGGCCGCATGCCGGCGTCGCCCATGAAACAGGTCACCACGGGCTTGCGAGCCGCCGGCGTCACGGCAGCCAGGCGCTTGGCAACCTCGCTCATGTTGGTGTGCGCATCCGGGGTCAGAAGCACCAGCACGCCATCGACATTGGCATCGGCCAGCAACTGGTTCAGCGCCTCCTGGATAATATCCGGTGTCAGCGGTGCCCGCGTGATGACCGGATTGCGGATATCGGCATCAGGCTCCAGCAGTGCCTGCAAGGCACGGCAGGTCGCCACGCTCAGTTCGGCTCGCACGATGGGGGCCTGCGATCCGGCCAGGTCCAGCGCCAGTTGCGGCGGCCCATTGCCATTGGCCAGCATGGCCACGCGCTGACCACGCGGGCGATGTGCATACCCCAGCACCTTGAGTGCCGAGAACATCTGCACAAAATAACGGATACGCACCGCACCGGCACGCCGCAATGCCGCATCGAAGGCGGCATCGGCACCGCTGCCATCCTGCGCGCGGCCGGCCTTGAGCACGACCACCGGCTTGACCCGTGCAGCCGAACGCAATGCACTCATGAATTCACGGGCATTGCCGGTTTCTTCCATGTACAGCGCAATGCTGTCGGTACGGTAGTCACTGGTCAGGTAATCGAGCACCTGGGGAATGCCCAGATCCACCTCATCCCCCAGGGAGATCGCAGTGGACAGGCCGATATGGGCATCATCAGCCCAGTCCATCACGGCCGCCATGATCGAACGCGACTGGGCCACCAGCGCCACTTTGCCGCTGCGTGCCAGGTGCGGGTGCTGGCTGAAATTGAAGCCAGCATGCGGACGCTGCACTCCGAAGGCATTGGGTCCCAGCAACAGGCAGGGATGGGTCTGAGCCCACAGACGGGAAAAATCACGGGTTGCGGCCGGATCCGGATCGCGGCTGTTGTGCGGCTGCAGGATCACGGCACCAGGCAGCGTCTCGGGGTTGGCCGCCAGCGCATTGAGCACGAGAGGCAGTTGGGTCGGCTCGACGCAGACCAGCGCCAGATCGGGACGCCCTCGTCCCGCGGCGGCTTCCTGCAGCGCCTTGCGGATATCGTCGGGATCACCCTGCGCCGACCACGGCACGCGCACAGTGGTGGCATGCAGGGGAATCGGCGGTGACTGGTCGTACGGCAGAACCTGGTCGCTGATCACCACCAGCGAGCGCGGTTCGAACAAAGGGGCCAGCGCATGACGCAACATGGAAGGCTGTACTCCTCTAAAATGTTGTTTTCCGTTGTATACCCACCTCTGCGTTGCCATTATCCATGACCCAAGCATCCTCTGCCACTGTCCGCACCCGGTTTGCCCCCTCACCGACGGGTTATCTCCACCTGGGCGGCGCGCGTACCGCACTGTATTCGTGGGCTTACGCCCGCCATCACAAAGGCACCTTCGTGTTGCGAATCGAAGACACCGACGTCGAACGCTCCACGCCCGAGGCGGTCCAGGCGATCCTCGACGGCATGGCATGGCTGGGACTGGACGCGGATGAAGGCCCTTTCTACCAGATGCAGCGCATGGACCGCTACCGCGAGGTGGTCGGGCAACTGCTGGCCTCCGGACACGCCTATCACTGCTACAGCAGCCCCGAAGAAATCGAAGCCATGCGCGAAAAGGCCCGCGCCGCCGGCCTCAAGCCGCGCTACGACGGCACCTGGCGCCCGGAACCGGGCAAGGTGCTGCCATCGGTGCCGACCGACCGCAAGCCGGTGGTGCGCTTTCGCAACCCGACCGAAGGCAGCACCGGCTGGAACGATCTGATCAAGGGTCCCATCGTGTTTTCCAACACAGAGCTCGACGACCTCATCATCGCCCGCCCGGACGGCACTCCAACCTATAATTTCTGCGTGGTCGTCGATGACTGGGACATGCGCATCACCCACGTGCTGCGCGGTGACGACCACGTCAACAATACGCCTCGCCAGATCAATATCCTGCGCGCCTTAGGCGCACCGCTGCCACAATACGGCCACCTGCCGATGATCCTCGGTCCGGATGGACAGAAACTGTCCAAGCGCCACGGTGCGGTCAGCGTCATGGATTACGACCGCCAGGGCTACCTGCCCGACGCCATGATCAACTATCTGGCCCGACTGGGCTGGAGCCACGGAGACGACGAGCTGTTCGGACGCGCCGAATTCGTGGCATGGTTCGATGCCCAGAACCTGTCGCGGTCGGCCGCACAGTGGGATCCGCAGAAACTCAACTGGGTCAACGCCCACTACATGCGCCAACTGAGCGACGATGAGCTTGCCCGGCGCGTCGCTCCCCGTATCACTGCGCGCGGCGGCGACCTGGCCCTGGCCTCGCTGCCGGCAGTCGTGGCACTGGTCAAGGATCGCGCGGAAACCCTCGAACAACTGGCCGACACGGCCATGCTGTTCTTCGGCAAGCCCGAGCAACCCGGCGAAGAGCTGCTGCTGCAGCATCTGACCGAGGCAGCACGGCAGGCACTGGCCGATTTCACCAGCCAAGCGGATGCACTCGAATGGTCCAGGGAAAGCATTTCGGCCCTGATCAAGCAGGTACTGAAAGCTCACGGCCTGAAAATGCCCCAGCTGGCCATTCCGCTGCGACTGGCCGTGACCGGCAGGACGCAGACCCCATCGATCGATGCCGTACTCGAGATTATCGGCAAGGAAACCGTACTGACGCGCCTGCGACAGTTCTGATTCCATCCTTGCGGCGGCCAGAATAATAACCATGGAAATGCCGCCGCAATATCTGCAACCCACCGCGCCATACAGTTATTGGCAGCATAAAAGCCGCATTTTCCATGCAAACCCGCACTGATCGACATGACAGTGCGGTGTAAATCTTGCGTAATGCGCATGACAGATGTACTGTTGATCCTTGCATTCTTCCCCCCAATGCATTATTTAAGAATCAGGTTCCAAGGAGCATGACGATGGCAACAGCCAAAAAAGCGACCAAAAAGGCAACCGCCAAGGCTGCCGACGACAAGGCCAGCAAGAAAGCGGCCAAGGCCAGCAAGAAAACTGAAGCCACCAGCGCTCCCAAACCTGCCAAGCCGGCAACCGACAAAAAAGCAGTTGCCGCCGCTGCACCTGCCAAATCCGCGCCCGCCAAGAAAACTGCCGCAACCAAGCCAGCAGCAACCAAGGCCGCACCAGCCAAGGCGGCTCCCGCCAAAGCAGCCGCTACAGCCAAGAAACCTGCCGCTACCGCCGTGAAACCTGCAGTCAGCACCACCAAGGCACCTGCCAGGAAAACCGCAACCGCTACCAAGCCTGCCGCCAAACCTGTCGCTACGGCCAAGGCTGCGCCTGCCAAGGCCACAGCTACCGCCAAAAAGCCAGTTGCTGCCGCTGCCAAGCCGGCAACCAACGCTGTTGCCAAGGCACCTGCCAAGAAAACCACGGCCGCTGCCAAGCCGGCTGCTGCTGCAAAGCCTGCCGCCACAGCCAAGGCATCAGCAGCAGCCAAGAAACCAGTGGCTGCTGCAAAGCCAGCAGCCAGCGCTGCGGCCAAGGCACCTGCCAAGAAAACCACGACCGCGGCCAAGCCGGCTGCTGCCACAAAGCCTGCCGCCACAGCCAAGGCATCAGCTACAGCCAAGAAGCCAGTGGCTGCCGCAGCCAAACCGGCAGCCAGCGCTGCCAAGGCACCCGCCAGGAAAACTGCAGCCGCCGCCAAGGCAACCACGGCCAAGCCGACGGCCAAGAAAGCCACTCCGGCAGCCAAGCCAGCAGCCAAGAAGCCGGTGGCCAAGCCCGCCACCAAGGATGCCGCACCAGCCCAACCCGCAAGCGGTGCCAAGCCCTGGCCGTTCCCGACCAGCAGCAATCGTCCGTAATCGGGCACGGCACGAAATCAGCCCGCTTTCCAGCGGGCTTTTTTTATCGTCTGATCAGGAAATGCTGGCGTAACTGCCCAATCCATCCGGCCAGGGTGTCAGCACCTCGAAACCATCATCAGTCACCACGACCATGTGTTCCCATTGTGCCGAAAGCGACTTGTCGCGCGTCACGACCGTCCATTCATCCTGCAGTACCCTGGTATCCGCCTTGCCTGCATTGATCATCGGCTCGATGGTGAAAATCATGCCGCTGCGCAGCGTGAGGCCCTGTCCGCGCTGTCCATAATGAAGTACCTGAGGGGCCATATGGTACTTCTGGCCGATCCCGTGGCCGCAGTACTCGCGCACGACGGCAAAACCCTGACCATGGGCAACCTGCTGGATGGCATACCCGATATCGCCAAGTGTCGCGCCAGGACGCACCCGCAGGATACCGGCGAGCATGGCCTCGTAGGTCGTCTCGACCAGCTTGCGCGCCTGCGCCGAAGGCGTGCCCACGTAGTACATGCGACTGGTATCGCCATACCAGCCGTCCTTGATGAGCGCGACATCGATGTTGAGAATATCGCCATCCCTGAGCACCTGCCCTGCAGCGGGGATCCCGTGGCATACGACATGATTGAGAGAGGCACAGATGGTTTTAGGAAATCCGTGATAGCCAATATTGGCCGGCACAGCCTTGAGTACATCGACAATGTAGCGATGACAGATGCCATCCAGCTCTTCGGTGCTGACACCGGGCCTGACGTATTCGCCGATCATCGCCAGCACCTCTGCGGCCATGTGGCCGGCAGCGCGTGACTGGGCAATCTCCGAGGCGGAATAGGTATATATCGATTCTTTCATGGTGAAAAATATGTCTGCAAAAGCATGGGACAAGGTAAGCACACCTTGCATTGACAAGGGGTCATGACCTCAAGGATAGCAAGACAGGCGCAGGCCATGCGACAATATGCCCCCACCGTTGCATATCGTAGAGAGCATCTGACCGCATGATTGACGTTTTCCGATTCCTGCTGAGTATCGCTTTCACCCTGTTCGGGGCCGCCCTGCTGATGCGTGCCTGGATGCATGGCATCCGCATGCATCCCTTCAATCCGGTCGCCCGCGTCCTCATCCAGTACACGGAATGGCTGGTGCGCCCCTTGCGCAGGGTGTTTCCCGTTCATGCCCGGTTCGACTGGGCCAGCCTGTTCGGCACCTGGCTGACGGCACTCATCTATCTGGTGCTGCTGATCCTGGTCGTGCGCCAGGCCCTGCCTACGCTCGACATGCTGCCCATGATCGCAGGCATGGCCCTGGCGACCATGTGCAAGTGGGCACTCAACCTGATCATCTGGCTGACACTGGCCCAGGCCATCCTGTCCTGGATCAATCCTCTGGCACCGATCATGCCGGTCCTGACCACAGTCACGGCCCCATTGCTGGATCCGATCCGTCGCATCATGCCCAAAACCGGCGGCATGGACTTCTCGCCACTGGTACTGCTGGTCATCGCCCAGGTCGGCATGATGCTGCTCGTTCCCTATACAGGGCAATGAATCCGCCTGCTCATGGCCGGAACAGACACGACCGATCATGATCGTTGATTGCAAAAAAGCCGGGGGATTCCCGGCTTTTTTGCGAATGGCCTCCAACGGCCCTGGCAAAATGCCCTACTGCACCGGTGCCACGCGGGTCGGACCTGCGCCGCTAACCACGCGCACACGCTGGCCAACATTGATGGGCACATCCGCTTCCTGCGCAATCACGCGGGTTTCGCCATTGTCAAGTTGCACGGTGATTTCGTAGCCGGCACTGCGACCAGCCTGGTTCTCGATGGCATTGCCGGCCAGCGCGCCCAGGATGACCCCGCCCACGGTTGCCAGGGTACGGCCCGTCCCTCCGCCGATGGCACTGCCGGCCACGCCGCCCAGCGCACCACCACCGATCACGCCGGCACCACTGGACTTGTCGTCCTGGAGCGTGATGTTGCGCACACCCATGACCGTGCCATAGCGCACGATCTGCTCGCGCTGGGCCTGGTCGTAGGTATAGACGGCGCTTGATGCGCTCCGGTTGGCGCAACCGGCTGCCAGCGTGACGGCCAGCAACATACTGCCCAGCACCATCCAGCGCACGGGCCGGGCATGGCCCGGACGCTGGCCTTCGACCTGGAATCGTGTATTCATAGTAAGCTCCTCGGACAATATCCGTTCATGATCGCCGCATGATTAGACAGCGGATGGCAGCGGATGTTCAGTTTCCGTATTTAACAAGGCGTGACCGTCATGCATTACTGAAACCAGGACCGCGCTTGCGTAATATCATGCCATGCCCGACTGCGGCATAATATCCCGGTTTGCAATTATTTTGACTGGGGGTTTCATGATTTCACGCAGCAACGGCATTCTCGCCGCCGCCATGGTCGGTATTGCCTTCGGCGTCGCCGGATGCGCGGGCGCACCGCAGGGTGCAGCCACCGCAGAGGCCCCGGCACAGTACCCACTGCGCGACTTCTTCCGCAACCCCGAGAAAAGCCATTTCCGCCTGTCCGATGGCGGTCGCATGCTCAGCTTCATGCAACCCGTGTCCATTGATGGCCAGCCGCCGCGCATGAATATCCATGTGCAGGCCCTCGAGGGTAGCCGTCCGGTCGGCGAGCCGCGCCTGCTGACGGCAGAAAGCGCGCGCGACATCAGCAGCTATGCCTGGAAAGGCGATGACACCATCCTGTTCCAGAAGGATTTCGGTGGCGACGAGAACTTCCACGTCGTGGCCGTGGATGTGCCTACCGGCAAGATCACCGATCTCACGCCCTTCGAAGGCGTGCGCGCCGGCATCGAAGATGATCTCGAGGATGATCCCGACCACATCCTCATCAGCCACAACCAGCGCGAGCCGATGGTCTTCGACGTCTATCGTTACAATCTGCGCAATGGCACCTCGGTACGCGTCGCCGAGAATCCCGGCAACATCCTGGGCTGGCAAACCGACCACCAGGGCCGCATCCGTGCCGCCATCGCCACCGACGGACTCAATTCCACCCTGCTGTATCGCGACAGCGAAGAGGACGATTTCCGCACGCTGGCCACGGTTGATTTCAAGACCACGGTCAGTCCGCTGTTCTTCACGTTCGATGACCGCAAGCTCTATGCACTAAGCAATCGCGGCCGCGACAAGATCGCCCTGGTGATCATCGATCCGGCACGGCCCGACCAAGAAGAACTGGTCTTCGAAACCGCCGAGGTCGATCTGGACGGTGCAGCCTATTCGCGCCTGCGCAAGGTCCTGACCTCGGCCTATTACCAGACCAGCACGCCGCAGCAGCACTTCTTCGACGACAGCACCGAAAAGCTGTTCGCACGCCTGCACGGCCGCCTGCCCGGCTACGAGATCACCCCTCAGAGCGCCACCCGCGACGAACGCAAGCTGGTCGTCGCCGCCTGGAATGACCGCACGCCAGGTGCCCGCTACATCTACGACGTCGATGCCGACAGCCTGGACAAGCTCGGCGACATCAACCCCTGGATTCCCGAACAGGCAATGGCACAGGTACAGCCCGTCCAATACACCAGCCGTGATGGCCTGATCCTGCACGGCTACCTGACCCTGCCACCGGGCAAGCAGGCCCGCGACCTGGCCTGCGTGGTCAATCCGCACGGCGGCCCCTGGGCCCGCGACAGCTGGGGCTACAACCCCGAGGCGCAGTTCCTGGCCAACCGGGGCTTCTGCGTACTGCAGATCAATTTCCGGGGCTCGACTGGCTATGGCCGGGCCTTCTGGGAAGCCGGCTTCGGCCAGTGGGGCCTGAGCATGCAGGACGACATCACCGACGGTGTGAACTGGCTGGTCGAACAAGGCATTGCCGATCCGTCGCGCATCGGCATCTATGGCGGCAGCTATGGGGGCTACGCCACACTGGCCGGCATTACCTATACGCCCGAGCTGTATGCCGCCGCCGTCGATTATGTCGGCGTCTCCAACCTGTTGACCTTCATGAATACGGTTCCCCCCTACTGGAAGCCGATCATGCCCAAGCTGTACGAGATGGTGGGCCATCCCGAGCATGACCACGAACGCCTGGCCGCTACCTCGCCCGCGCTGAATGCCGAGCGCATCCGCACGCCGTTGTTCATCGCGCAGGGTGCCCAGGATCCTCGCGTCAACAAGGCCGAAAGCGACCAGATGGTGGAGGCGCTGCGCCAGCGTGGCATCGAGGTCGAGTACATGGTCAAGGACAACGAGGGCCACGGCTTCCACAACGACGAGAACAAGTTCGAGTTCTACGAAGCCATGGAACGCTTCCTGACCGAACACCTCAAACCCTGACATCGCAATACGCCCGGAACGCCAGCATGGAACCTTCCACCGCTTTCTACCACCCTGCATCGGCCGAGCTGCGTTTCTGCAGCCACTGTGGCCATGGCCTGTCCAGGGATATCCCACCCGATGACAACCGGGTACGCTACCTGTGCCACCACTGCGGCTCGGTCCATTACCAGAATCCCCTGATGGTCGTCGGCACCATTCCGGTCTGGCAGAACCGTATCCTGCTGTGCCGGCGCGCCATCGAGCCGCGCTACGACACCTGGACCCTGCCCGCCGGCTTCATGGAGCTGGACGAAAGCACGGCCCAGGGCGCACTGCGCGAGACACGCGAAGAGTCCGGTGCCCGCATCGAGCTGGGTAAACTCTTCACGGTGATCGACGTCCCCGAAGTCAACCAGGTACATTTCTACTTTCTGGCGGAAGCCCTCGGCCCGGACCTCGATCCCGGCCCAGAAAGCCTCGAAGCCCGGTTTTACGACGAGAGCGAGATCCCCTGGGACAACCTGTCGTTCCAGACCGTCAGCACGACGCTGCGCCATTTCCTGGAAGATCGCAGCAAGGGGTATTTCGACGTGCACCACTACGCCCTGCCAAGACACTGATCGTGGGGATCGCATGTCATTGACATGGCTGGAAAGCGGCACCCCGTTTCCGCCCGTCGAACAGGCGCTGCGCGAGCCTGACGGCTTGCTGGCAGCCGGCCTGGAACTGACGCCGGAACGGCTGCATGCGGCCTACCGGCAAGGTATTTTCCCCTGGTTCAACGACGGCGAACCCGTGCTTTGGTGGAGCCCTGACCCGCGCATGGTGCTGGCTACGGACGACTTCAAGTGCTCACACTCGCTTTCCAAGAAACTGCGCCAGATCGAGCGGCAGGCCCAATCCGGGCATCTCAGGGTCTGCGTGGATCGGGCATTCGAGCAGGTCATGGCCGAATGCGCTGCCCCGCGTGCCGGCCAGCCCGGCACATGGATCACAGCCCCCGTTCGGCAGGCTTATGCGCAATTGCATCGCCAGGGACTGGCACACAGCGTCGAACTCTGGATCGACGACACCCTGAGTGCCGGCCTGTATGGCGTTTCTCTGGGCCGGATGTTCTATGGCGAATCCATGTTCACCCGCCTGCCTGACGGATCGAAGATCGCCCTGGCGCATCTGATCGCCTTTTTACGCCGCCACGACGCCCCGGCCATCGACTGCCAGCAGCAGACGCGCCACCTCGGCAGCCTGGGCGCACGTGCCATGCCCCGACAGGATTTCAAGGACCTGCTGGCACGATTGATACCCCAACCGTCCCTGCCCTGGCAGGCCGGACAGTTGAGACTGGACGGTTCCATATCTCCCTTTCCGGCATGACCCAGCAGACGATACGGCTCTATACGACCGCCCCCTATCCCTGCAGCTACCTGCCAGGCAGGCAGGCTCGCTCCCAGGTCGCCGCTCCGGCAGAACTGATCCACGCCCCGGCCTATGACGAACTGATCGAACATGGTTTCCGGCGCAGCGGCAGCTTTGTCTACCGCCCGCACTGCGATCACTGCCAGGCATGCCAGCCGGTACGGGTCGATGCCGCGCATTTCCGTCCGGACCGCAGCCAGCGCCGCTGCTGGACACGGCACCATCAGGCCCTGTCGGCCACGCTTGCGTCGCCATACTGGTCGCCGGAACATTACGCGCTCTACCTGCGCTATCAGCAGGCTCGCCATCCTGGCGGCGGCATGGATGAAGACGATCGCGCCCAATATGCAGGCTTCCTGCTCGAGTCCAGCGTCCAGACACAATTGGCGGAATTCCGCGATGCAGACGGGCGGGTCGTGATGGTGTCGCTGATCGACATGCTGGACCAGGGGCTGTCGGCCGTCTATACCTTCTACGATCCCGATGCGCCCGGCAGCCTGGGTACCTATGCCATTCTGTGGCAGATTGAACTGTGTCGTCGCCTGGGCCTGTCGTGGCTCTATCTGGGATACTGGATCGAGAACAGTCGTAAAATGGCATACAAGATCCGATTCCAACCGCTGCAGGTCCGCCGCAATGGGACCTGGCAGGATATCCTGCCAACGCAGCCCTGACTGGCACAGCGCCTCATCTCCGACCATGTCCCTGTTGCATTCCGTCTATCCCCTGCTCCGCCCGAGCCTGTTCGCCCTGGACCCTGAAGTCGCGCACGAGAAAACGCTGACCAACCTGCAACGTGCCTATGACTGCCGGCTGACTCGCGCCATATTGCATGCAGAACCGTCCGCCCCCTGCACCCTGATGGGCCTCAAACTGCGCAACCCGATCGGCCTGGCCGCCGGCCTGGACAAGAACGGGGCGCACATCGACGCCCTCGCCAACCTGGGCTTCGGGTTCGTGGAAGTCGGCACGGTCACGCCACGCCCGCAGCCAGGCAACCCCAAACCGCGCATGTTCAGGCTGCCAGCGGCACAGGCACTGATCAACCGGCTGGGGTTCAACAACCAGGGGCTGGCCGCCTTTCTGGACAACATCTCGCGCAGCACCTGGCGCAGCCAGGGCGGCATCGTCGGACTGAACATCGGCAAGAACGCAGATACCCCCATCGAGCAGGCGGTGGATGACTACCTGCTGGGACTGGATGGCGTCTATCCCCACGCCGACTACGTCACGGTCAACATTTCCTCCCCCAACACCAAGAATCTGCGTGCCCTGCAGGGCGGCGACGAACTTGAGCAACTGCTGGCGGCCCTGCAGGCACGCCGCCAGGAACTGGCCCAGCAACATGCGCGCCAGGTGCCGCTGGTCGTGAAAATCGCCCCGGACCTGACGGACGAGCAGGTTGACCAGATTGCCGACACGGTATTGCGCCACGGCATCGATGGCATCATTGCCACCAACACCACACTGTCGCGCGAGCCGGTAAAGGGACTGAAGCACGCCGAAGAAACCGGCGGGCTTTCCGGTGCGCCCGTGCATGAGCTATCGCTGCGCGTCATTTCTCGCCTGCGTGAGCGGGCCGGGTCAGCACTTGCCATCATCGGCGTGGGCGGCATTCTGTCCGGCCCACAGGCCAGGGAAAAAATCGCGGCCGGGGCCGATGCCGTGCAGTTGTATACCGGCCTGATCTATCGCGGCCCGGCATTGATTGGCGAATGCGCGGCCGCCATAGGGGCCCGCTGACTGTCGTTTCGACGACCACAGCCGCCAGGCCTCCACGCTCAGGTTTGGGTAGCCGCGCTTTCAGCCAAATCAAGCCAGCACTGCAACACTGCCGCTGCAGCCTGAGGCAGGTCGGAGAGCCTGGCATGGGCGTCACTTCGCAATGAACGGGGATCAATGCCTGCCTGTGCCAGCTCGCAGGCGTGCCCCAGCAGCCAGCGCTCGATCTGCTCGGGGTTTGCCTCCAGATGGCACTGCAACGCCAATACCTGTGTACCCAGCATGAAAGCCTGATTGGTACAAATCTGTGTGCCCGCCAGCCGTACTGCATTGGCAGGTATCTCGAAACGGTCACCATGCCAGTGCAATACCGGCACACTGCCCAACTGCGCCAGTGGCGATGCCTCACCTTCCGGCGTCAGCATCAACGGCGCAAAGCCGATTTCCTTCACGCCCATGCTGGCCACACCGGCACCCAGCGCACGGGCGATCAACTGAGCCCCCAGGCAGATGCCCAGCAATGGCCGCCCCGTGTCCAGTCGCTGCTGGATCAGTGCCAATTCGTCTTTGACGAAGGGATAGAGCGCCTCGTCAAAGGCACCAATCGGTCCACCCAGCACAACCAGAAGATCCGCGTCTGCAATGCCCGAGTCAGACAGCTCGTCAAGCGCCGCATCCAGATAATGCACGGCATAGCCTCGGTCCACCAGGACGGACTCAAAGGTGCCGAGATCCTCAAAAGCCAGGTGTCGAATGGCAATCGCAGTTTTCATGAACGCATTTTCTCCGTATGAGGTTGATCTGACCGGACCTGGGCAGCAGGCACATCGATCCCGATGTGCCACAGCTTAGACCCTCGGTGCCGGTGCTGTCGATTTCCGGCATCTCCACTGGCCATTGAGCACCACATAGGCGACCAGTCCAATCATCAGTCCCCAGAAGGCACCACCGATCCCCAACAGTGTGATATTGGCAGCTGCCGCCAGAAAAGTGATCAGTGCAGCTTCGCGCGTTCTGGCATCAATCATGGCGCTGGCCAGACTGCCACCAATCGTGCCCAGCAGCGCCAGGCCTGCCAACGTGGTGATGAAGGTTGCTGGGAATGCCATGAATATGGTCGCCAGTGTGACACCGAATATTCCAACAAGAATATAGAACACCCCAGCGGCAATACCGGCAATCCAGCGCTTTGAGGGGTCTTCATGGGCTTCACGTCCCGTGCAGATGGCTGCCGTGATGGCCGCGATGTTGAAAGCATGCGAACCGAATGGTGCCATCAGCAGCGACCCGAATCCAGTCAGACTGACGATCGGATCGGCACGGGTCCTGAAACCATCATTGCGCAGCACCAGCATGCCCGGCATGTACTGGCCCGTCAGCGTGATCAGGAACAGCGGCAACGCCACGCTCAACAGAGCATTGAGGGAAAAGGCCGGCGGCGTGAAGATCGGTGCCGCCAGGGCCAGGCGCATCCCCGACAGGTCAACACGGTTCTGGATCAACAGAAAAGCCAGTCCCAGCACCAGAATGCCCACCACGGCATAACGTGCACTGAACCTTTTCAACACGACATAGGAAACAATCAGCATGCCAGCCAGCCAGGGATCGATACTCATGCCGCCAAAGGCCTTGATACCGAATTGCAACAGGATACCCGCCAGCAACCCGGCCGCCACACCGGGCGGAATCAACCGGATGACGCGCTCGAACCAACCCGACAGCCCCAGCACCACGAACGCAACGGCCGAGATCATGTAGGCACCTACTGCCTCGGCATAGGGTGTATGCCCCAGAGCCGTGACCAGGAATGCCGCTGCGGGTGTCGACCATGCCGTAATGATGGGTTCGCGGGACACCCAGCTCAACACGATCCCCGTGACCCCGACGCCTATCGAAATCGACCAGACCCACGAAGCCGTCATCTCCGGGCTGAGACCAGCCACCTTGGCCGCCTGAAAAACCAGGATGAAAGTGCCACCATAATTGACGATAACGGAAACCAGAGCGGCCACCACCGGATGTGCCAGATCACGCCAGCGAACGGATGAAAAAGAGGATACGGATGACATGACCTGAAAATGACTCCTGCGGCATGAGTGAAATGATGTGCAAGACCTATTTATATCTTTAAAATGGACTGCCATACCCATCCATTTTTTATACTAGATACAGACCAATTTTGTTCAAACATGCCCAGCTTGAATCCGTCAAGGCCTGGATCGGTGATCCTGCGCACCATGCCCTGCCCCTGCACTTGCGTGTGCAGCGCGCCATCCGTCAGTTGATCGTGGATGGCACCCTGCAGGCAGGCAAACCCCTGCCTGCCTCGCGCCTGCTGGCAAAATCACTGGGCGTGTCGCGCGATACCATCGAAACGGCCTACGGCCAGTTGCACACCGAAGGTTTTATCGAGCGCAAAACAGGCAGTGGCAGTTTTGTATCGTTGCAGGCCCAGCGTCTGGCCAGGCATGGCCGGCCCCTGAAAACAACAAGCCGTATCGTGATCGCGCCCAGACTCAGTCAGCGTGGTGCCTTGATGTTCGAGGCGGGTGGCGTGCGTGACTTCCTTTTCTCACGCCCTTTCGCGCCCGGTGTACCCGAAACGCGCAGTTTTCCGCTGCAGACCTGGGAAAGGCTGCAACGGCAGGTGATGAAGCAATATGGTACCCAGGCCCTGCTGCACAGCCATCCACAAGGCATGGAGCCCCTGCGACAGGCGATTGCCGACTATGTCAATCTCGAGCGCGGTGCACATGCCACCCCCGAGCGCATCCTGATCCTGACCAGCTCACAGCAGGCCCTGACCCTGTGCGCCACAGTGCTGCTTGATGCCGGTGACCGTATCTTTGTAGAAGATCCGGGCTATCACGGCGCACGCAAGGCATTCGACGCCGCCGGGCTGGAATGCGTACCCATCCCCCTGGATGCCGATGGCCTGCAGGTGGACTGCCTGCTCGATGCAGGCAGAGCGACCAGCTCGCCTCCCAAGGCAGTATTCCTGACCCCCTCGCACCAGTTTCCTACCGGCGCGACGCTGGTGCTGCAGCGCCGCCTGGCCATTATCGATTGGGCCCGGCAACAGCAGGGCTGGATCATCGAAGACGACTACGACAGCGAATTCCACTATGCGGGCAAGCCCACGGCCTGTGTGCAGGGGCTCGATCCCTACGAACGCACAATCTACATCGGCACTTTCACCAAATCGCTGTTTCCCGGTCTGCGCATCGGCTACATGATCCTTCCCCCCTCCCTGGTTTCCCCCATGACAGTGGCCCGCACCCTGCTCGACGGGCACAGTGCGCCCATCCCGCAGCTCACACTGGCACGCTTCATCGAGGGTGGTCATTTCGGTTCACATGTACGCACCATGCGGCTCGTCTACGCCGAACGTCGCGATGCACTGGCGCGACTGGTGCGCCAGCACCTGGCAGACTTCGTGGAGCCCAGGGTACCTGCCGGCGGGATGCAGATGCCCTGCATCTTTATCTGCGACATACCGGAGCGTGCTGTCGTGGAGGCCGCGCAACGTGCTGGCCTCGATCTGCTGGGGCTGACCGCCCTGCACCACACACCGAGGTATCATCGGGCAGGATTCCTGATGGGATTTGCCGCCTATGCCCCGCATGAACTGGAGGTCGCCGTCAAGAAACTGGCAGACGTATTGAAAGCCATCAGGCTAGCGTCTGCCGTCCCCAGTTCATGACTGCCATCCCGCTGATTGCCAGAACGCCGCCGCCCAGAAGAGACAAGGTCAAAGGTTCATCCAGCCACAGACTGGAACACAGGACGCCGAATAACGGCACCAGCGCCATGTAGGCAGCCGCTGCCCCTGCTCCCAGGGTCTTCACTCCGTGGAGATACCAGGCATAGGCCAATGCAGTCGCACCCAAGGCCAGCGCGATCACACTGAACCAGGCTTGCCAAGGTGCCCGTACGAGCGTACTCCATGCAGATGGACCTTCGATCATCATACTGGCTGCCAACAGAAAAATGGCTCCCAATACCGCAGTCACGGTCGTCGTGGTCAACGAGTCCAACGAGGCAAGCATCATGCGGCCGATCAGCGTATAGCCTACCCAGCAACCCGCACAGCCCAGCAGCAGCAACTCGCCCATTCCAGCCTGCCCGGGGAGCAATGCCGTCAAGGTCCCTCCGCTGAGTGCATACAATGCCCCTGACACTGCCATCGCGACACCCAGAGCCATCTTCCAGTTAACCGGCTCCCGGAACAGCAGAACGGCAAACAGCAAGGTCAGTACGGGATTAAGTGCCACGATCATTGCCGCCCTCCCCGCTGGCACCTCCCTGAGTGCCAGAAGAAAGAAAATCGAATAGGCCAGCACGCCAACCACAGAAGCGCAACCCAGGCCCAGCCATTGCCGGGGTGTCAGCAAACGTACCGCTCCCAGCCGCCCGCTCAGGGACAGCCAGACGAGCAATACTGCGCTGGCCAAGAGAAAGCGCAGGCACGCTGCCGCGACCGGCGGCATGGACTGCGCAACCACTCTCCCCCATGGCCACGAAGCGCCCCAAAGCACCGACATGCCAATCAGCCCCAAATGCACAGAATATCTAGAGAATGTCATAAGGCGTACTATTTACTTCTTTCAACTTATAGTCGAATGAGTAAAACCTCATGACATTCACGCAGCTCGAAATTTTCTCGATCCTGGCAAGGGTCGGTAGCTTTTCCAGGACAGCCGCTGCCCTGGGTATCACGCAAAGTGCTGTCAGCCACGCGATCAAGCAACTGGAAACCGAGCTGGGTGTCAGCCTGATGATTCGAGAAGCGACATTGGCCACACCCAGCGAAGCAGGTGCAAGACTGCTGATCCGTGCCAATGACATCCTGCAGCAAAGAGAGGCTTTGCTCCAGGAAGCAAACAATGAGCGCGGCCTTGCACGCGGCACGTTACGCATCGCATCATTCGGGGCCACATCCTCGCTGCACCTGTTGCCACAATTGATTGTCCGCTACCAGCATGCACATCCATGGGTCGAGGTACACATCGACGAAGGCATAGACAATGTTGTAACGCAGTGGTTGCTTGAACGACGCGTCGAGTTGGGGTTCGTGGTGTTGCCCGATGACCGTTTCGATACGCTAGCAATCGCTGCCGATGAGCTGGTCGCAGTGTTACCCGCCCACCATGAACTGGCTGCCCAATCCAGAGTCGCGGCAACCGACTTTCACGGCCAACCGTTTATTCGTACCTCGGCAGGCTCCGGCCCACATATCGACCAGTTCCTTGCAACAGCAGGCTCAATACCCAAAACCCTGTTCCATTTCGAACAACTCTCGTCCATGCTGGGATTCGTGGCCCAAGGCGCAGCCGTGACGATCGCAGCACGGCTGGCATTGCCGGAGCCTCCCAGCGGCGTGGTCTACCGCAGCCTGCAACCACACAAGCCCAGACAAATCGGGCTGGCCGCACTGAATTTCAAGCGACTGTCACCTGCTGCACTGGCATTTGTCGACGTAGCCAGGAAAATGCGCTTCGAGACAAAGACGGCATGCGCTACCGCCCCCGCCGCTGACTGAATCCAGCATGGCGACCAGACAGAAGTCGCCACACTTGATCTGGCGGTATTTTGTCAAGCCTGCTGGCGCGTGGCGGCCAGAACAATCTCACGAATGCAAACGCCCTGGGGTTGTTCATATGCAAAGGCAATGGCATTGGCAACATCCTGTGCAGACAGGACGACGCCACCCATCCCTTTCTTCCATTCCTGATAACCACTCTTGATGGCCTCATCGGAGGTATGCCCAAGCAGCTCCGTTTCCACCGCACCGGGCTCAATCGTGACCACACGCACGTTGTGAACTGAAAGCTCTTCACGCAAATTTTCCGAAAGGCCCGAGACAGCAAACTTGCTTCCGACATAGGCAACGTGATTTGGAAATGCCTTGCGGCCCGCGATGGAGCTGATATTGATGATGGTTCCGCTCTTGCGGGCAGCCATCCCCCGGGAGACCGCCAGAATTCCGTTCAACAATCCTCGTACATTGACATCGAACATGCGATCCCACTCCTTGGGGTCCTGCTGCGTGATATCTCCGAGCAGCATCACACCGGCATTGTTGATGATCGCATCTACCGGGCCAAAGCGACCCTCCGCCTGAGCAACGGCGTTCAGCAAGGCTTCTCGATCCGTCACATCTACCTGGATGGAAAGTGCGTTCGGCAGGTTCAACGCCAACATGGGCTCCAGGCGACGCGCCAGCAGCAAGAGGGCATGTCCTCGCTCGGACAGGAGCCTGGCAGCCGCCTGGCCGATCCCAGAGCTTGCACCTGTAATGACGATCAGGGGCTTGTGTGTTTGTGTCATTAAATTTCCCTCAAGAAATAAATATAATCTATGCTTAAAATCGACAAGCCAGTCTATTTCAGCAGGACTGTCTTTGAAAAATGGTTTATTTTTCTGCCATCCATAAATATATTTTATTTCTTTAGCCATGGACTACCGTCAACTGCGTGCCTTCATCGCCGTATTCGAGGAACGCAACATTACTGCCGCTGCGCAGCGCATACACCTGACGCAGCCAGCGCTCTCAGGCAGTATCAAGTTGCTGGAAGAATCACTGGGTACAAGTCTCTTCGTGCGCAAGGCACGCGGCGTGGAAGTCACTGACGATGCCCGCTCCCTGTATCCGCAGGCACGCCGCATGCTGGCAGAAGCGGAACAATTGATACGACGCTTCCGTACCGGCCATCATCACGAAAAACTGGCGATCGGTATCGAGCAGGATATTGCCCGCAAGGCCGTGCAGCATCTTGTGGCAACAGCACATGCATGCATACCCGGCCTGCAGCTGGACATGCTGTCTGGATGTGATGGGGATGCCCGCCTAGGCTGCGAAGACCTGCGCTGCGAGGATGAACTCTTTCTACCGATCTTCAGCGAATCCTATGTCATTGCCACGCCGGCCTCAACCCCTTGGGCAGACAAGAAATTGACGGAAAACGACCCGCTCGATGATCTTGTCTCATGGATCATGTGTCCGACTCACACCAGCCATCAGCGGCTCATGCCGATATATGGTACGGCGGCCAGCAGCCCCGCCGCCCACGCGAGCAATTTTTCCCTGGCGCTGGATCTTGTCGTGGCAGAAGTTGGAATCGCAATCGTGCCAGCCTCCTTGGCCAAAGAGACCGCCGGAATCATCACTCATCCGCTGGACACCTTGGATTTGAAGCGCCGCGTTGGACTGTGTTATCCGGTGCAATCGCTTGAGAATGGCACTCTGACCCTGTTGCGCAATGCCCTCGATATCAAGTCATCGGTTTCGATACCACAGTGACCAGCCGAGAAAGTCGAGCCTGGCGCAACCGGACACTCCCGATAGCGGCTTTCGACCACTCTGCCGACTTGGGCAGGGACATGCATGACACAGGGGTTGCATCCGAGCGGAGATGAAAAAACCCGCCACTCTGTCGAGGGGCGGGTCTGCCGGTGCGCAGAACAGGACGGGCCCGATCTGCAGGACCGTCGAATCAGGTGTCTTACTTGCGCGCTGCAGCAGCGCTGCGGGCGGTGCTCTTGGCCGCGTTGACAGCGGCCTCGGTCGCTTCGGCCGCAGCACGTGCCGTAGCGCTGGCGGCTGCATTGAGGTTGCTTTCGGTGACTTCGGCAGCTTGCTTGGCAGCCTTGGTGAGCGAATCGTAGGCGTTGTTGGCCGTTGCCAGCGACGACTTGATCAGTGCCACGGCACTTTCGGAACCGGCCGGCGCGTTCTTCGAGATCTGGTCGATGGCATCAGCCACCAGCTTCTGGTTGTCAGCGATGCGCGCTTCGACCAGCTTGGTCAGCTCGCCCTGCACACCCGAAATGATGTCATAGACCTGCTTGCCATAAGCCAGGGCCTGTTCGGGCGAAGCCTGCACCAGGGAGGCAGTCACTGCGGAGACTTCCTGGGGATCCTTGACGGCGGCCAGCTTCTTGGACTTGGCGGCAGCATCGTCGAGTGCGGCACGGGTAGCCTTGAGGTTGAGGTCGACCAGCTTCTCGAAACCGGCAAACACGCTGTTCTGTACAGCCAGCAGGGTTTCCAGGGCATCTTTCTGGCGATCGGCGATTTGTTGGGGAATGGCGCTCATGTATTTCTCCGGGTCGGGGCCAGTTGCCTGGCTCGAGGTATGAATGAAAGAGTGGTTACAACGACTCAAACGTGGGCCGTATTTCATCTGCTACCTGAATCGACCCTTGTTGCAATGCACAAACCGATTTTAAATACTCCCTGTGAAATGTCAAATATTTTTTGTGCAGCGCAGTATCACAGATGCATCAGCAGGGTCAGGCCATGCGCCCAGGCTCATACCCAAGTGCGGCCGAAATCTGGCTTGCCGTTTCCACCAGATCGCGCAGCCATTCATCCTGCAAGCGCTCCGCAGGCGCAGAGATGGACAGCCCGGCCACCAGCCGGCCGGCATCGTCGCGAATCCCAGCCGCCATGCAGCGAACGCCCAGCTCAAGCTCTTCGTTGTCACGGGCATAGCCGTGCCTGCGCACCAGGTTGATTTCACGTTCGAGCCTGTCCAGGTCAGTCAGACTGTTGCGGGTATTGCCTGCCAGTCCGGTACGCAAGGCATAGGCCCGAACCTGACGGCCATCGAACAGCGACAGGAACAGCTTGCCGGTGGATGTCAGGTGCAGCGGCGCACGGCCACCTATCGCACGCACCACCTGCATGCCGGAGCGTTCGCTCCAGGCCCGTTCGACATAGACGATTTCATCCCCCTGCTGGATCGACAGGTTGACCGTCTGCCCGGTACGCTTGTGCAGCGCCCGCATGGCATCGATGGCGGCCTCGCGTACATTGAGGCGCCCCTTGACCAGGGAGCCAAGTTCCAGCAAGCGCATGCCCAGCCGATACAGTCCGTTATCGACACGTTCGACATAGCGGCCGATCACCAGGTCGTTGAGAATCCGGTGCGCAGTCGAGGCATGCAGGCCCGTGCCCTGCGCCAGATCCTTGAGCGCCACGGGCTCACTCTGGGCAGCCAGCGCATCGAGCAGACTCATGGCCCGCTCAAGTACCTGGATGGCAATGGCAGGCCCGGCATGGGCGCGCTCGGCAACAGGTTCGGCAAGAGCGGGGACAGGATCGACAGAACGGTTCACAGACATGGAAGGCCCGTATGCGGCAACGCAACAATGTCATTCTATCCCATATCATGAAACAGGGAAGCGGCAAGACACCGGATCCGACCGCCCGCCTTACCGTACCGGCCTGCTCGACCACTGCAAAATGAATGCCGATTCGCCCTAGCTGCCCAGCCGGCCACCCAGCCTTGTGACTTCGGCCTGCAGCCACTGCAGTGCCTCGGCAGCAGCCTGTGGCTCACCCTTGACCCCCAGATCGATATGCGGCGCGCTGCCCTCGCCCACGCTGGGCAGACTGAACGCACGGACGTCGGGCCAGCGCCGTTCGATTTCGACCATGGCCGGCGTGATGCGCGACTCAGGCATGTCGAACACCAGGAACGAATGCTCGGCCCAGGCCTCCCGATGGTGCAGATCGGCATAGCGGGTATCGAGCATCGCTTCCATCATCGGCCAGGCCATCACGGGAAAGCCTGGCATGAAGGTATGGTTGCACACATGGAACCCTGGAATCCGGTTATAGGGGTTGGCCACGATCTCGGCCGAGGCCGGAAACATGCCCATCTGCAGGCGCTGCTGGTTTTCGGGGGTCTCCATATCGGCACTGCCCTGGCCCTTGGCTGCCATCTCGGCGCTGCGCTCGGCAATCAGCCGACGGGCCTCGGGATGCAGGACCAGCGGCTCGCCCAGCGCTTGGGCAGCAGCCTGCCGGGTATGGTCGTCCGGCGTCGCCCCGATGCCGCCGCAGGAAAACACGATATCGCCCGAGGCAAAGCTGCGGCGCAATGCCGCCACCAACTCTGCACGATCGTCTCCCAGGAACTGGGCCCAGGCCAGCTTCAGGCCACGCGCGCCAAGCAGCTCGACCATTTTCGAAAAATGCTTGTCCTGGCGACGGCCCGACAGGATTTCATCGCCGATGATATACAGGCCGATGCGCGGCACAGCTCCCTCGAAGCGAAGCGACGTACCGGATTGTTCCGTGATGCTCATTTCTTTTCATCCATTGATTCTCAGACATCGATGACGGATTCTGCGCGCAGACGCCGCAGCCTGTCCAGGCCATAGTGCACAAACATCAGTGCAGAAAACACCGGCAGGAACAGCCATGCAGGCGGCAGCAACTGCAACAGCGCACAGATCAGCCCCAGGCTCCAGAAACCACCATAGCAGCGCTGCTGGAGCAGCTTGCGCTCCTGCGGGCTGGCATGCTCGATCAGGGCATCCACCCGCATGATGCGGGTAAAGGCAAAGGCCCACCAGAACACAGACAGCAGCACGCCCAGCGGCGGGATCAGCCAGAGCGGCAAGGTCAGCATCCAACCGATGATGAAGATGCACATCACCCATAAAGTGTTCCATATGCTGCCCACCCAGGCATGCCGCCCCTGGCGGGACAGTTCGGGATAATCCCGCGACGCGACATGGGACAGGACCAGCGGCATGACCCAGATCGCCGCCACGACCAGGCCCAGGATACCGGCCATCGGCAACAGGATCACGACCGCCAGCAGCGGGATCAGCCAGACCTTGAGCGAGAACAGTCCGGCCATGACCATCCACTGGTCGACACGGTTGACGATACCCACACCATCCAGCCCATTCTGCAGCGCCTGGGTCAGCGGCGTCCAGGCCAGCCAGAGCAGCAGGCTGCCGCCCACGAACATGATCAGGAAGGGCAGCAACAGCGCAAACAGCATGCGAGGGTGGCACTGCGAGACCAGGGCGCGCACGCAGGCACGGCCCACGCCATCAAGCGTGGCAGGGGATGGGTCATGAGGCTGTGGCGGAAGCGCCACGGGGTTCTGGTTCATGGAATCGGCTTCCTTTCTATGCAATGGCATGTCGGTCGGCATTGAGCGTTATCATAGCGAAAACCCTGATCCGTGTACCCATGCCTATCTACGCCCTGCCTGCACCGCTGCCGCCCGGCCTGCCCGCCGCGCACGATACCCTGCAAGATCCGGACGCCCTGCTGGTCGCCTGTTTCTGTGCGGCCTGGTGCGGCACCTGCAGAGAATACGAGCCTCGCTTCGAGGCACTGTCTGCCCAATACCAGGGCCGGCATGTGTTCGTCTGGATCGATATCGAGGATTATCCGGAACTGTGTGGCGACGAAGATATCGAGAACTTCCCCACCCTGCTGGTCTGCGACAGCCAGCGCACACTGTTCTACGGCACCATGTTGCCACACATCGAACACCTGGATCGATTGCTGGCCTCACTGGCTGAAGAGCGCGCAGTTGTGAACACAGGCTCCGTGCAGCACACACGCTCTGTCGGTACACGCACGACGCTGCCCGATATACGGGCACTGTTTGAAGGGCAGATGGAAAAGACGGCCACCCAGCACACTGGCTGAGCGGCCCTGCAGATAAATCAGGCCCGCTTGCCGCCCAGCAGCAATGCGACTGGGCGTCGTGCATTCGCTGCACGCTGCTTGCTTTCTGCAGTGGCCGGTACAGCCGTACCGTCTGCGAGGGCCGCGGAGGGCTCGTAGGGCTTGCTGAAAAACTCATCGACCGGCTGCTGTACCGGACGATAGCCATCATGGCGACGGCCTTCGCCACGGCCCGATGAACTGCCACGCTCACTGCGATGGCTGCCGCCACTGCTGCGTTCGCGCGGCATCGACGGCAGGTCCAGCGTGCCACGCGGCACGGCACGACCGAGCAGTTTCTCGATATCCTTGAGTTGCCGCTCTTCCTCGCCGGCGAAGAAGGAAATGGCTTCACCCGATGCGCCGGCACGACCCGTGCGACCGATGCGATGCACGTAGTCTTCGGCGTGATAAGGCAGGTCGTAGTTGATGACGCAGGGCACGCCTGCCACGTCCAGGCCACGCGCTGCCACATCCGTGGCCACCAGCACCTCGAGTTCGCCTGCCTTGAAGGCATCCAGCGCCTTGATACGGTCTGCCTGCGACTTGTCGCCGTGGATCGACTCGGCACGCACGCCGTCGCGCTCCAGCGCGCGAGCGAGCCTGGCCGTACCGATCTTGGTATTGGAAAAGACGATGACCTGCTTGAGCCCCTTGGACTTGACCAGGTGCACGACCGCCGCCCGCCTGGCATCGCCACCGATCGGATAGGCGATCTGTGTGACCGTATCGGCAGCCGCGTTGCGTGCCGCCACTTCGATCTCGACCGGATGGTTGAGATAGGAATGGGCCAGCTTGCGGATATCCTTGCTGAAGGTCGCCGAAAACAGCAGCGTTTGCCGAGTCGACGGCAACATGCGAATGATGCGTTCGAGATCCGGCAGGAAACCCATGTCCAGCATGCGGTCAGCCTCGTCCAGCACAAGAATGCCCACCTGCGACAGATTGACCGTTTTCTGTTCGATATGATCCAGCAGGCGTCCGGGTGTGGCAATCAGCACTTCGCAGCCCTGGCGCAACTGCGCCTTCTGGGGTGCGATATCGACCCCACCGAACACCACGGCCGAGCGCAACGGCGTACAACTGGCATAAAGCCGGACGTTGTCGGCCACCTGGTCGGCCAGTTCACGGGTCGGCGTCAGCATCAACGCCCGCACGGGGTGCCGTGCAGGTGACGTGCTGGTACTGGCCAGCGGCATGAGCCGGTGCAGGATCGGCAGCGTGAAGGCCGCCGTCTTGCCCGTACCGGTCTGGGCCGCACCCATCACGTCACGGCCATCCAGAATGACTGGCATGGCCTGTGCCTGGATGGGCGTCGGGGAAACGTAGCCGGTCTCGGCAATTGCCTGGAGAATCAGGGGATGCAGGCCGGAATCTGCAAACAGCGGCACCTGCTCGGGTGATGCGGCGGGGGATGTGTTGGATTGAGTCATTCAGGACGGTGAGGGCACCTCAGGGTGCCGTGGCGGCAGGATAGCCTGCCAGAAAAATGCTTCCTGTCCAATTTTACCCCAGATGCCGCACCTGCGCGTGATTCAGGGATGCATCAATGCAACAGCCAGCGCAATAGCCACAGCACCAGCATGCCTGACACAATCACCGTGAGTGCATTGCGACGCAACCGATAGGCTGCCAGCGCCACCAGCACGGCAGGCAGGCGCTCGTCGATCTGCGGCCAGCTTCCAGCCGACCAGGGCAGTATTTCAGGCACCAGGATGCCTGCCAGCGCAGCAACCGGCGCATAGCGCAGCGCACGGCGCACCGAAGTCGACAGGGACAGCCTGTCTCCGGCCAGAAGCACACCCGCTCGCGTAATCAGGCTGCACAGCGCCAGCAGCAGAATGGCGGCATACACATAGCCGTCCTGCGACCAGAGTTCGGTTGCGTTCATGGCGTACGCTCCAGCCTGCGCTCCGCAAGGATGCCGGCCAGTACGCCACCGACGACGGCCAGGACCAGCCCCAGGCGCAGCGGCAACCACTGCCCCGCCCATCCCAGCAGGCCTGCCGCCAGTGCCGCAGCCGCCACCGGGCGACTATTGACCAGCGGTATGGCCAGGGCCAGCAGCGCCAGCACGGCGGCGAATTCGAGTGACCATGAGGAGGGCACCATGCTGCCCAGCACGATGCCGGTCAGCGAACAGAGCTGCCAGATGATCCAGCCCGGAATGATGGTGCCTGCGTAGAACCAGACATGCTCGCGCGTCCCCGGCACAGGCGCTTCGCCGAAGCGTGGCATGAAGACGATGAATGTGATGTCGGTCGTGAAATAACCGAGTCCCAGGCGTCGCGGCCAGGAAAGATGCCGGAAGAACGGCTGCAGCGCCGCCGCGAAAATCACGAATCGCAGGTTGACGACCAATCCGGCGGCAAAGATCAGCCACAGTGGTGCGCCGGTCGCAATCAATGGCAGCGAGGTCAATTGGGCCGACCCCGCAAAAACGAGTACCGTCATGGTCAGCGCCATGGTTTCGGTCAGGCCGGACTTGACCATCGCCACCCCGGTGACAAGCCCCCAGATCGCGGTCGGCAACATGGCCGGCATGACCTGGCGCATGCCATCGAACAGCGCGGCGCGGCGCTCGACCGAAGCCGCGTGCGCATCGGTAGACGGATGTGGATCGGAAGGACGGCTCACGCGGAATGCCTTGTCGATAGTGTATGCATATCAGTAAACAATAACCGATGGAGGCGTATTGTAGACCGCACCGTCTTGATACAATAGCCGGATTGGCGCAATCGCCATTCGCATCCCGCCGGTTTTTCCCAGGATCAGACATGAGCACAGCACAGGCAGACTCGCACGTCCCCCAGCACGCCGCCATCGAAGTCGATGGCCACGACCTTCCCGTCTTCTGTCCGGGGCCGAAATCGCCATTGTGGAGCATGCATCCCCGCGTCTATCTTGATGTCACGCACGGTGAGCCTGCACATTGCCCTTACTGTGGTGCGACCTACCGCCTGAAACCCGGCGTCGTCCTGCACGGCCATTGATCCCTGCTGCATGTCCTCCCCTGCCGTCGCCCGCCTCGACATCGCTCCCTGCCCAGCCCCTCGCTGGTTGCCGGGCGGGCATGCGCAGACGCTGGCGACCCTGTTTTCCAGCTACCACAAGATTCATTTCGTCCGTGATCGGGTCGAAACACCCGATGGCGACTTCCTTGATTTCGACTGGAGCGGCCCTGGCCTGATTGCCCGGCGCAGCCTGCAGGACATGCAACCGGGCCAGAGCGAAGGTCTGCGGCACGGTGCTGCAGCGCGCTGGATGGAAATCGATGACTGGACCGCACTGGGCACTCACAGCGGCATCCCTGCGCTGATCCTGTTTCACGGCCTCGAAGGCAGCAGCGCCAGCGCATACGCACAGAGCATCGCCCAGTATTTCCGCGCCCGCGGCTGGATTGTCGTGATTCCCCATTTCCGGGGCTGCTCGGGCACGCCAAACCGGCTGGCACGCGCCTATCACTCCGGCGACAGCGAAGAAATCGACTTCATGCTCGCCTCCGTGCGAACCCGCCTGCCGCAGGTCATGTGGCATGCCGCCGGCGTATCGCTGGGCGGCAATGCCCTTCTCAAATACCTCGGCGAACAGCGCCAGGACGCCGGCTGGCTGACAGCCTGCGCAGCCATTTCGGCCCCCGTCGATCTGGTGGCATCGGGCCGCAGCCTGGGCCGCCCCCTGCTGCCCCGCCACCTGTACAGCCGGGTGTTCCTCAAGACCATGAAAGCCAAGGTGCTCGAAAAGGCACGACGCTTCCCGGGTGTCATCGATGTCCTGCGTATCGAGCACGCCCACACGCTGCAGGAATTCGATGACGCCTACACCGCGCCCATGCATGGTTTCCGGGATGTTCTCGACTACTGGACGCAATGCTCGGCCAAGCCATTGCTGGGTCAGGTGACGGTACCGACGCTGGTCATCAACGCCCGCAATGACCCATTCCTGCCGGCACCGGCATTGCCCGTTGCCTCCGAATGCGCAGGCAGCGTGCTGCTGCACCAGCCAGACGACGGGGGCCACGCCGTCTTCCCAACCGGCAGTTTCCCTTCGCACCAGGGCTGGCTGCCCCAGCGACTGGGCACCTTCTTCGAAACCGGACTCTAGGGTAGAGGCGAGCCATCTGGCTCGTACTCAGCCGCCCTTTTTTGCCTGACTGACCAAAAAAGGCATCAGCCGAACTGCTCCCGCAAACGCTTTTCGCTGTCCATCAGTTCCTGAACCTGACGGATACGTGTATCGATCTGCGACTGCACATAAAAATCGTCCGTCACTGCACGCGCCTGATGCAATTGCGACACGGCAGCGGGGTAGGCTCCGGTCATGATGTAGAACTCGGCCATGGTACGCCGCGACGCACTCAGGTTGCCCTGGGCATCCTGAGCCTGCGCCTGCAATTGACGGAATCGGGGCTCCCGCTCGAGCAGCCCGGGATCCTGGCTTGCCACCAGGCGTTCCAGCTCCTGAAAGTGCTGCGTAGCGTACAGGGCTTCCGCCAGGGCCAGTTGCAATGCCTGGCGTTGTGGCCAGCGCTGCACGGCAGCCCTGGCCAGCGCCACGGCCTGCTCATCCTGCCCACGCAACTGCGCCAGTTCGATCCGCAAGCCGGCAGCATAGGGCGTATCCTGCCGGGCCTCCGTCAGCTTGTTCAACCAGCCTTCGGCTTCGTCACCCTGCTTGCGCCGCAGCGCCTCGACGGCCAACCCGAACCAGGCCGCATGCTGGCGTGTGCCAGACAGGGACTGCGCTTCTTGCTGAAGCTGCTGCATGACCAGGCGGCGCGACTGCGCATCCAGCGCCTGCAACACGCGCAACTTGGCGCGCAGGTACCAGAAATCATCACTGCTGACATGCGAACTCGGTGCCATCTGGGACATGCGATTCTGGATATCGGACATCCGCTGGATCGACAAGGGGTGAGTGGAAGCATACGCACCGCCACCCATACCCTCGTTCAGGCGCGAACTGTTCATCAGGCGCTGGAACATCTGCGCCATGCCGGCAGGATCGTAGCCCGCCTTGCGCAGCATATCGAAACCGGCCCGGTCGGCCTCGCGCTCGGCATCACGCGAGAACCCGAGCTGGCGATCGATGGCCGCCGCCTGGCCGAACACGGCCACGCCTTGCGCCAGATCGACACTGCCCGCCAGTGCTGCCAACAGTGCCGCAGCCATCGACGCCATCATAATGCTGCTGTTCTGGGCCTGCTGGGTCAGCCCGCGGGCGATATGGCGCTGCGCAACGTGGCCGATTTCGTGCGCCGTGACGCCGGCCAGCTCGGACTCGGACTCGACACTGGTGAACAGGCCACTATGGATGCCGATGTAGCCTCCCGGCATGGCGAAAGCATTGATCGATGGATCGCGCACACCGAACAGCAGAATATCGGGGGCCTGCCCGGAGGCATGTCGCACCAGCTTCTGGCCCATTTCATTGAGATACTGTGTCAGGTCCAGATCATGGATATAGGTTGGATCGCGCCGACCCTGCATCATGATGGCATCGCCCAACTGGCGTTCGAGACGCGGCGACAGTTCTGCCGCCGAGGCCGCACCCATGTTGGGCAGCCCGACAGGCTGGGACAAAGGCACGGACGGCCATGCCAGTGCCGCAACGGAAAGCACCGCACCGCAGGCGGTACGCCAGGTGGCCGTGGCAGGAAAACCCAGCCGGAATCTGATGATCGGATCCATCAGGCTATTCTACAATGGGCCGAATCAGGACACATTCATATTTGTGCAGCCAGGCGCTGCCAGGACAGAACATGACCGCCCACGCACTTCCCGATGCAGTTTTCAAGGCCTACGATATCCGCGGTACCGTGCCCGACCAGCTCAACCCTGACTTTGCCCGACAACTGGGGCACGCTCTGGCGGCTCGCGCACGGGCAGCAGGCGTCACAGCACTGGTCGTGGGCTGTGATGGCAGGGACAGCGGTCCCGATCTGTCCGCAGCCCTCCAGCAAGGTCTGCTCGAATCGGGTATCGATGTGGTGGACCTGGGCCGCGTCCCGACACCACTGGTCTATTTTGCTGCACACGTCTTGCAGACCGGATCCGGCGTGGCCATTACCGGCAGCCACAATCCACCGCGCTACAACGGTTTCAAGATGATGATGGGGGGCAGCACGCTGCACGGCCAGGACATTCTCGAACTGCGTGACGCCATGCAGGCAATATCCGAATCCCTGCCTGCCATGCAACATGGGCAGCGCCATACATTGGACATCATGCCCGAATACATCGCACGCATCGCCGGTGACATTCGTCTTGAGCGCCCCATGAAAATCGCCATCGACTGCGGCAACGGCATCGGAGGTGCCGTTGCACCATGGCTCTTCCGAGCGCTGGGCTGCGAAATCGATACGCTATTCTGCGAAGTCGATGGCCGCTTTCCCAATCACCATCCCGACCCCGCCGATCCTGCCAATCTGCAGGACCTGATCCGTCATGTCCAGTCCACGGATTGCGAACTGGGCCTGGCCTTTGACGGCGACGCAGACCGCCTGGGGGTCGTCACGCGCAGTGGCCAGATCATCTGGCCCGACCGGCAACTGATCCTGTTCGCCCGCGATGTACTGTCACGCAGCCCTGGGGCCGAGATCATCTATGACGTCAAGTGCAGCCGGCACGTCGGCCTGGCCATCGAACAGGCCGGTGGCCAGCCACTGATGTGGCGTACCGGACATTCGCTGATCAAGTCGAAGCTGGCCGAAACGGGGGCTCCGCTGGCGGGCGAGATGAGTGGCCACGTCTTTTTCAAGGAACGCTGGTACGGTTTCGACGACGGTCTCTATGCCGGCGCACGACTGCTCGAAATCCTTGCCCGCAGTGAAGATGCCAGTGCCACGCTGGAAGCATTGCCTCAGTCGCTTTCCACTCCCGAACTCAAGCTTGAGCTGCGCGAAGGCGAACCCTTCGAACTGATCGCGGCCCTGCAGCGCCATGCCCGTTTCGACACGGCCGAGCGGCTGATCGATATCGACGGCATCCGAGCCGAGTACGCAGACGGTTTCGGCCTGGCTCGGGCGTCCAATACCACTCCGGTGGTGGTGCTGCGCTTCGAGGCCGACACGCCAGAAGCGCTTGCGCGTATCCAGGGGGAGTTCAGGGCGCAGATCCTGCAGCAGAAGCCTGATGCGATACTGCCATTCTGATTCAAAAATTCACGGCCAAGGCAAGATCAGTGTCGTGCCAGACAAATCCGTCCGGTACGACACACAGACTTTGACCAGTCCCTCTTGCAGTACTACTCGGCGTAAATATCCAGGTGTGCCTGCACGACACGGTCGATATCGAACTCCCGCTCTGCCAGTTCCCGGCCAGCTCGCCCCAGGCGATGGCGCAACGCACTGTCTTCAATGAGTTGCAGGATAGCCTGGGCCAGCGCACCGGCATCACGCACCGGCACCAGCAATCCGGTTTCACCCGGCTCGATGGCATCGCGGCAACCCGGCACATCCGTCGTCACCACGGCACGGCCACATGCTGCAGCCTCGACCAGACTGCGCGGCAAGCCTTCCCGCCAGGAAGGCAGGACCACGATATGTGACTGGGCGTAGAGTGCTGCCACATCATTGCACTCGCCCATGTAATCGACATGCCCGGCGGCATTCCAGGCCGCCAACATCGCAGCATCCACCGAGGCCGGATTGCCCGGGTCGGGAGACCCGGCCAACACGAAACGTATCCCATCGATCCGGCTGCTCACCTGTGCAGCGGCCTCGATATATTCCTGCACGCCCTTGTCTCGCAGCAGCCGGGCCGCCATAACCACGGTCAACGGTGGCACCTCAGGCTCGTCCACGGCGGCGTAGGCACCCAGATCGACACCCGAGCCCCGGATCAGGCGTGCCTGCTCCGGCAGGATGACACCCTGCGCCAACAACACATCACGATCCGAGGCGTTCTGGAAGATCACCCTGGCACGAGGCTGTCGCAATGCCAGCCGATAGAGCGTCGTCACCAGCCGCCGCAAGCGGCGTGTCGCCTGGCCATCATCCACGAACACGAAACCCAGCCCCGAAACGGCTGCCACTACGCGCGACACTTTCAGCCAGCGAGCCACCAATCCACCATAAAGCACCGGCTTGATGGTCACGAGGTGAGCCACATCCGGTCGCAGGCGGCGCATCAGGCGGTAGAGTGCCCACACGGTACGGATTTCTTCCCAGGGGCGCCGGCCACTGCGGCTCATGGGAATGGCGTGATGGACGAAGCCCAGTTGCCGGATCTGCTCGACTGCCGGCCCGGCCATGGTCGCCACATGCACTTCATAGCCCGCTGCCTGCGCACCCTGAGCCAGCGGCAAACGGTGCGACAGAAAAAAGGCCGGATTGTTGACCACCATCAACAGACGTCCGGTGCGAGCACGACGCCGCATCGGCAAGCCACGCCAGAGGCGGCCATAGGCTTCCTGCATGACATGCAGGCCGAAGCGGCTCTGGACCCGGGTACGTGCAGCGGCAGCCCGCGCCCGCAACTCCAGGGGATCCCGTGCCACGGTCAGGGCCTGGCGTACGGCATCGGCCAGCGCCTCGGCACTTTCCGGAGCGGCCACCCAACCGGTGTCACCGACGATCAAGGCGGCATCACCGACATCCGTCACCACACATGGGGTGCCGCAGGCCATGGCCTCGGCGACCACGTTCGGAAAGCCTTCGGCACGGCTCGACAACACATGAATATCGGCCGCATTCATGACGGCGGCGACATCATCGGTCGGCCCCAGAGGCAGTATCCAGTCCTCCATGCCCTCGGCACGTATCAGGGCCATCAGCTCGGCATTTTCAGGCGTCATGCCGCGCCCGACGAGTGCACACCGGAAAGGCCGCTGGGCCACGCCGCGCACCCTGGCCAGGGCTCGGATGAGATTGGCATGATCCTTGAGTGGATCCCAGCGCGCCACGCAGGCCAGCAAAGTCATGCTGCCGTCCACGCCCCAACGCCGACGCTGGGCCAGCCCCGCCTCGGGGTCAGGAGAAAAACGACTCAGGTCATAGCCATTGGCGATGACCTGCATCCGGTCACGCCGATAACCCAGCGCGATGTGCCGCTGGGCCGCATCTTCGGCACAACTGACCGTGACGGCAGGCAACAACCCGGACAGCCTGGCTCCCAGGCGCAAGGCAAGACGGGCCGAACGGCTGATCAAGGACAGGTTGGTACCGGCATTGCGGATTCCCCAGGCCACGGCCCGGATACCGCACAGGCGTGCGGCCAGTCCGCCCGCCAGATTGGCATGGTACATCCAGGTCTGGACGACATCGGGGGCGATGGATTCGATACGGTGTCGCAATGCCTTGAAATCACGCCATCCCATCCTGCCGGACTGCATACCGAGCGTGTGAACACGGATGCCGGCCGCACGCATGCGTTCGCCGTACACGCCCTCATCCGTCATCGACAGCACTTCCTGCCGTATCGAAGGATCCATGCCGGGTGACGTCGTCAGGCGAAACAGCACAGCCTCGGCCCCGCCCTGCCCCAATCCGGAAATGATGTGCAGAACCTTGATCCGGACCTCCGGACGTGATGCCTGCTGCGTTGCCAACGTCACGCCGGGCATCCGCGCCGATGCCGCCAGACCTGCATCAACAGACAGCGCGCCAGCAGGTACGCTTGCCAGCGCGAAGAGCCGATCCCACTGGGCCAGCACGGCAGGCAACGCATAGCGCGTCCGCACCGCACGCATTGCCTGCCCCCCCAACCGGGTACGCAGCGCGTCATCCCCCATCAAGCGGTGCAATGCGGCATAGAGGGCCTCTTCGTCCTGTGGCGGCACCAGCAGGCCATCCTGTCCATGGTCAGTCAGGTCTGCCGGGCCGCTCGGACAATCAAAGCTGACCACCGGCAATCCTGCTGCCATCGCCTCCATCAGCGCATTCGGAAAACCTTCCACGGCAGATGTCAGCACGAACGCATCCGCTGCCGCCAACTCATGCCAGGGCTGGCGCGTTCGCCCCGGCAGCATGACACGTCCGATCAGGTTGTCACGGGCGATCTGGTCCTCAAGCGCCCGACGCTGGGGGCCTTCGCCCCACAGGTACAGATCCCAGTCGGGATACTCGGAAGCCAGCCGTGCAAACACGCGAATGAGCAGATCAAACTGCTTGACCGGCGCAAAGCGTCCCATGGCCACAAGCCGGCGACGCCCCGGCGTGCCATGCTCGACCACACCAGGCCGCTTGACGGGAATACCCTCCGGCAAGGGATTGGGAATGGCATGCAACTGCTGCATGCCAGGCACCATCTTGTGGAACGTCGGAATACTGTCCTGGGTTTGCACCGTCACGACGTCCGCACGCGGATACAGCCAGCGTCGCAACCAGCGCAGACGCCTTTCCAGGTTGGTCGCGAATGCCGGGTTGGTACGTTCGCAGACGATCACCGGCACCTTCAGGCCCCAGGTCGCCATCAGCGCCACGACATTGACGTTGGTCAGGAAGGAAACGATCACATCGGGTTGGCGCTCCTGCACGAACTGGCGCAGGCACCGCCCCCGGTTCCAGAGACTGGCCCGCTTTCCGGACTGCTCGACCAGATCTGCCAGCCAGACCGTTTCGACCTGCGGCGGCAGGGTATAAACGCATTCGCCACGTGCGGAATAGGTCGGCATCAGGGTCACGCGGTCTCCACGCATGGCCCATGCACCCGCCAGCGTCGCGGCAACCCGCTCTGCGCCACCACCATGCATGGAACTCACCAGCAGCAGTATCTTCATCAGGCCTTTCCTCCCGATGTCTGGCGTGCCAGGACCTGATCGAACAGTGCCTGCCATTGCGCCAGGATTCTGGTCATTGCAAAACGCTCCCGGACTTCGATAGCCTGTCCGGAGAATTGTGCACGCAGCTCGGGACTTGCCATCAGCGTGTCGAGCGCCTCTGCCAGCGCAGCGGCATCACCCACCGGCAGCACCAGCCGGCCATCCAGGTCGGGCCGGATGATTTCCCGAGGTCCGGTTTCGCAATCGAATGCCACGACCGGACAACCACTGGCCATAGCCTCGAGCAGCGTATTCGACAGTCCTTCCGTATGCGAACTCAGTGCGTACAGTTGCGCCCTTGCGTACCAGTCCCCGACATGATCGGTGCGCCCCGGCAGGCTGATGCGATCCTGCAGACCATGGTCGCTGACCTGCTGTTCGAGTGCGCGACGCTGCGGCCCTTCTCCCAGGATGGTGAGGCACCAGTCGGGATGGCGATCCGCCACGCGTGAAAATGCTTCGACCAGGACATCGAATCCCTTGATGGGATGCAGGCGCCCGACGCCCAGCAACAGGTTCTGCCGGCTGGCGTGTACTTCGGCACGTCCCGCGTCCGTCATGGGCAGAGGCCAGTGCACGGCATTCGGAATGACCGCCAGTTGTGCGCCCGGGATCTGTTCGCGCAGCCAGCTTGCCGTATCTCGGGTCAAGGCCACCACTGCAGCCGCATGGGGATAGGTCTTGCGCCGCAGCCAGCGCCACAACCGGCCCATGCGCTGTGCAGGAGGATGTGTATGCTCGGTCGCGATCACCTTGCAGGGCAGTCCACGCGCGGCCAGGATAGACAGCATGGAGGATGTACTCATCATGCCCAGCACGATATCCGGACGTTCCTGCCGGATGATTGCCCGCAGGCGGGCAATCCGCCTGATCAGGGCCAGCAGACCATGCCACGCGCCTTTCGCACGGCTTGCCGCGTCATGATCCAGGATGACGCGCTTCACGCCAGGTGCCAGTGCGTAGGCATCATGACTGTCATCCATGCGGCTGACCAGCGTCACGCGATGGCCTGCCTGCAGCCATTCACTGCCGAGATCAACGGCCACCCGTTCGGCACCGCCACCTCGCAGCGAATAGATGACGATCAGGATATGCAGGGAAGAATCAGGCAGTCTGGTCATGTGCACGATAAGGGCGGGAAGCCACAAGGAAATAGCACAGGTAGGAGGACAGGTACATCAGGCTGGTGGCCAGCATGATGCCTGCCACGCCCATCGCAGGTGCCAGCAGGTGATTCATGAGCGCCTTGACGGCAAAATTCATGACGGCAATCGCTGCCATGATGCGATAGCGTTTCTGGCTGGCCAGCAACTGCACCAGCACCAGCACGCCAAAATAGAAAGGCAATTGCAGCATGCCCCAACGCAATACCTGTGCAACAGCACGGGTATCATCCGGCCCGAAGGCTCCGCGTTCGAAAATCAGGGCAACGCCCCACGGTGCCAGCCACCAGCCCACGGCTACCGCGACAACACCGATGGCCGCCATGGCCATCGACCACTTGAGTGCCATCTGCCGGGCACGCGCCGGTTCGCCGCGGCTCTGGACCTCAGACAGCACCGGCAACGCGGCCCGCCCCACCGACATGGCACCGATACCCAGCAGCAGCGACAGCAGGCGGGCAGCATAGCCCAGCGTGGCGTTGGCATTGCCGGACAACCGTGCCGCCGTGTACTGATCCAGCGGCCCCACCAGACTCATCACCAACTGACCAATCATCATGATGCCCAGCGCCTGTGCCATGCCATGCCAGTATGGCGAACCCAGACCCCAGGTAGGGGCTCCCCAGATGCCATTGTCGGCACGCGCGGCCAGCCATTGCAGCCAGATGCACTGCACGGCAAATCCCAGCACGGTTCCCCACAGCAACGGTGCAATACCGGCATCCGGACCAGCCAGCATCACCCAGACAAGGATGACCAGAGCCGGCACGCTGTCGAGCAACGTGTTCACATGACGTTCGCGGGCCCGCAGGCGCGCCGCACTGACTCCTGCCAATACCGTGAACAGCGCCACCGGGGCAAAACCCCAGGCCAGTTCCCGGGCATAGGCCATCGTCTCGGCATTGAGTGCCGCACCGGGCCCCTGCAGCACCCAGGGCCAGGCCAGGATGATCAAGGCCGCCAGGGCCAGCCCCAGCCACCAGGCCAGTGTCTGCAATTCGCCCAGAAAACGGACATTCTGGCGGTGCTCGTCCTTGCGCAGTCGAACCAGCACCGGGATCAGCACCACCGACAGCACCCCCACCAGCGTCACGGGCACCCAGGTCGCGAATGTCATGGTGAACTGGTAGGCGTCCACCACATCGCTGATGCCGTAGCGATACGCCACGGCCATTTCCTTGAAGGCCCCAGCCAGCTTGCCGATGATCAGGAAAAAGGCGACCCGGGCGGCTCCCAGGGCGATCCTGCGATGATCGCCGTCAAGCCGCCCAAGCCGGTTGAGGAGACGCTTCAAGTTCAGCGCAGGAAGTCGAGATACCAGGGCATGGCCACTTCCAGCCCCTGACGCAGGGTATGGGTCGGTGCAAAGCCCAATGCTGCCGCGGCCTTGCCGATATCAGCCTGGGAATGGCGCACATCGCCAGCCCGGAAATCACCGTGTTCGGGACGTGCAGTGACCTGTACACCGTTGAGCGCCAGGACTTCGACCAACTGCTCATACAGCGTGTTGAGCGTGGTGCGGGCATTGACCGCCACGTTGTAGACCTGGTGTTCACCCTGGGCCTGCTTGACGGATGCCAGCAGATTGGCCTGCACCGCATTCTCGACAAAGCAGAAATCGCGGCTGGTTTCGCCATCGCCATTGATACGCACGACCTGGCCCTGGATCATGGCCGAGATCCACTTGGGAATCACCGCTGCATAGGCCCCATCCGGATCCTGGCGTTTGCCGAATACATTGAAATAACGCAGGCCCGTACTGGAAAAACCGTATGCACGCGCATACACATCACCATACAGTTCGTTGACGAACTTGGTGACGGCATAGGGAGACAGTGGCCGACCTATTGTATCCTCGACCTTGGGCAATCCGGGATGATCGCCATAGGTCGAACTCGAGGCAGCGTACACAAACGAAGCTACCTTTTCATCGCGTGCGGCCGTCAACATGTTGAGAAAACCGGACACATTGACGTCATTGCTGGTGATCGGATCATTCAGCGAACGGGGCACCGAGCCCAGCGCAGCCTGATGCAGCACATGACGCACACCTTTCAGTGCATGACGGCAGGTTTCGAGATCACGGATATCACCTTCGATAAAACGAAAGCGCGCCCAACGCTCGGGCCCCACCTGAGCCTGCACCTCATCGAGATTATGCTGGTGCCCGGTCGCGAAGTTATCGAGACCGACCACTTGCTGGTCGAGGCGCAGCAGGGTTTCGATCAGGTTGGAACCGATGAAGCCGGCGCAGCCAGTTACCAGCCAGGTGGCAGGGGTACGGCGCAGGGTTTCCTGGACAGTCTGGTATTCGGACATGAGCATGGATCTCCGTGGCAGGTCAAAGACGCAGGTCCGATTGCTCGGCCGTCAGCAGGTACTTGAGGTCGTACAGCACATGCGCCTTCTTGCCCAGTGCCCGGATGGCGGGCGCACCCATGTCCGCGAACTGGTGATGCGCGACTGCCAGAATAACGCCATCGTAGGCACCTTGCGGCAGCTCGGTGATCGGACGGATACCGTATTCATGCACTGCTTCCTCGGGATTCACCCAGGGATCATAGACATCGACTTCCACGTTGTATTCGCGCAGCTCATGCAGGATGTCGACGATCTTGGTATTGCGCAGGTCAGGGCAGTTTTCCTTGAAGGTCAACCCCATGATCAGCACGCGTGCACCATCGACCTGGATCCGCTTGCCGAGCATGGCCTTGACCAGTTGCGAAGCGACATATTGCCCCATCGAATCGTTCAGACGACGGCCGGCCAGAATGATTTCCGGATGGTAGCCGATGGCCTGTGCCTTGTGCGTGAGGTAATACGGATCGACGCCGATGCAGTGGCCACCGACCAGGCCGGGGCGAAACGGCAGGAAATTCCATTTGGTACCGGCAGCCTTGAGAACAGCCTCGGTATCGATACCCATCTTGTTGAAGATCAGTGCCAGTTCGTTGATCAGCGCGATATTGACATCGCGCTGGGTATTCTCGATCACCTTGGCGGCCTCGGCGACCCGGATGCTGGACGCCTTGTGCGTACCCGCGGTGATGATACTGGCGTACAGTGCATCAACCAGATCCGCCACCTCAGGCGTCGAACCCGAAGTGACCTTGAGAATGGTGGATACCCGGTGCGTCTTGTCGCCCGGATTGATACGCTCCGGGCTGTAGCCCGCATAAAAATCCTGGTTGAAAATCAGGCCGGAGACCTGCTCCAGCACCGGCACGCAACGCTCTTCGGTCGCCCCCGGATAGACCGTGGACTCATAGATCACGATATCGCCCTTCTTCAGGACGCGGCCAATGGTTTCACTGGCCTTGACCAGCGGCGTCAGGTCGGGTTGCTTGTATTCGTCGATCGGCGTCGGCACGGTGACGATGAAGACATTGCACTGGGCCAGGTCGCTGACTTCGTGACTGAATGACAGTTGGCCGGCCTCGGCCAGTTCTTCACTCGAGACTTCGAGGGTATGGTCACGGCCCGACTGCAATTCGGCAATGCGCGCCTTGTTGATATCGAAACCGACGACCGAACGCTTGCGACCGAATTCGACGGCCAGCGGCAGCCCGACATAACCCAATCCGATAATGGCCAGTTTGACATCATTGATATGCAAGATTTTCTCCTGTTGCGGCGTCATGCGCCATAGGGTAATCGACAATCGGAACAAGCCTTGAACGACAGCGCCTCAATCGGCACGCCAGTTGCGAGGCAGAAGCAGCCAGTCAGGCCGGCGCCATGATACGAGACGCGCATACAGCCAGACATAGCAAATGGAAAAAACCAGGATGCTGGCGCACAACGCCCAGGCGTTGTCCCACCAGATAGTGGCAGGCACCAGCCCGATCAGGGCCAGCCCCCAGAGATAGGGAGAGGCGAGTGCGTTGCAGAGTGCCGGTATGGCATGACGCTGCCGACGACTGAATGTCACCCGGACCAGGCGACGGAACACAAGCTGGTGCAAATGCAATGCATCCGGCTGGTCGACCGGTACGCCACGCTTGAACTTGCGCCGCCAGATCGAGAACAGCGTCTCGAAAACCGGATAGAACAACACAGCCAATGCATAGAACGGCGAAACGGAAGGGTTGCGCACCACCAGCAGCACAGCCAGTTCGGCCAGCATGAAACCGATGAAATAGGCACCGCCATCCCCGAGGAAAACGCGGCCGAAAGGAAAGTTCCAGACCAGGAATCCCAGCGTGGCCGACGCCAGGGAAGCGGAAATCAGGAAAATCGGCATATCGCCAACCTGCCAGGCCACCAGGCTGATCGAGGCAGCCATCAGCGTGGCCACCATGCCTGCCAGCCCATTCATGCCATCAACGATATTGAGTGCATGGGTGCACCCCCCCACGGCGATGACTGTAAACAGCAACGATACAGGCCAGAAAGCCAGCAGCCAGTCTATCCATTCGAACCCCACCCGACTGACCCCACCCAGCAGCCACCATGCAATCGCCGCCGAGGCGAAGGCCGCCAGCAAACGCTTGCCGGCACCGATGTCCTTGGTGATGTCCTCCAGCAGGCCGGCAACGAATACGGGCAAGGCAGCCAGGAACAATGCCGGCCAGAGCCAGGCCAGCGTCATGTTGCTGGGTCCCAGCACCAGCAGCCCGGCCATCGTGCCGGCCAGCACGGCCAGCCCACCCACGCGAGGCGTCGCCCGACTGTGGAAAGCCTGCGGCTTGCTCATGTCGCTGTCGCCCGTCAGCGCACCGTGCCACCGCTCGGATGCCACGATCAGGCCACCTACCATGAACGCCACCACACAGATCGTTAACCAGGTCACTCTTGCCTCACTTGCCGGAATCCCCTTGCCGGGGCTGCGTGCCATACATATATATATTGGAGTGGCGCGCTGTTTTTACTATCCCTCTATTATCTGCCCAAATTGTAACTTTGGTATATGACGCTCGTGGGCAATTGCAACAAACCCCAAAAAAAAACCCCGAAACCAAACGGTTTCGGGGTAAATCCACCAAAGGAGGAGGGTGGAGGAGACAACCTTGGCATGTCCGGGGGTTAACCCTTGCAGATCGGGGTGTGCTCACCGCACCAATCTGCCTCGACATCCGATGACTCAATTATATACAAGGAAAATGGTGCAACGCAAGATTTTTGGAAGAACCACAGCATATCTGCTGTTCTGTTGTTTTTGTGCAGCGCAATATACAGATACAAATACCTTGATCATCACCAGGCAACAAAAGGGTTAACCCCATCCCATCGGAAACCATTCCACCACACAGCCCCCTGCAAGACAGAGTCCATCGATAGCTGCCAAAGCCCATGGCCCATGCTTTATCATTACGGATCATACGCACAGGCCAAGGAATACACATGGAATGCAAAGTTGAATGGACCGGGCCATCCGGCATGCTGTTCGTCGCCAGCACTGGCAGCGGCCATGTCACGGCAATGGATGGTGCCCCGGAAGGCGGCGGCAACAATTTGGCTCCCCGCCCGATGGAGATGCTGCTGGCAGGTGCCGGCGGCTGTGCGGCGTACGATGTGGTCCTGATCCTCAAGCGCGGTCGTCACAAGGTAGATGGCTGCCGCGTCGAACTGCAGGCCGAGCGTGCCGACACCGACCCCAAGGTATTCACCCATATCCGCTTCGCGTTTACCGTCTCGGGCCGCAAGCTGCCGCTGGCGGCTGTCGAACGGGCCGTGCAGCTTTCGCACGAGAAATACTGCTCGGCCTCGGCCATGCTTGGCAAGACCGCAACGCTGGACTGGAGCGTGACACTCATCGATACCAGCAATACCGCAGACTGATCCAGGCAGGAACCCTCGCCCATGCGTCAATACGAAGATTTCATGCGCCATGTCTATGAGCATGGCACAACCAAGACAGACCGCACCGGTACCGGCACACGCTCCGTGTTCGGCTACCAGATGCGCTTCAACCTGTCGGAAGGCTTTCCGCTGGTCACCACCAAGAAGCTGCACACCCGCAGCATCTTCACCGAATTGCTCTGGTTCCTGCGGGGCGACGCCAATGTGCGCTGGCTACAGGAGCGTGGCGTCACCATATGGGACGAATGGGCCGATGCAGCAGGCAACCTCGGGCCCGTCTACGGTGTTCAGTGGCGCAGTTGGCCGGCTCCGGATGGCCACCATATCGACCAGATCAGCCAGGTACTGCAACAGATCAGGGAAACACCCGACTCGCGCCGCATGATCGTTTCGGCCTGGAATGTCGGACTGATCGACCAGATGGCCCTGCCACCCTGTCATGCCATGTTCCAGTTCTACGTGGCCGACGGCAAGCTGTCCTGCCAGCTCTACCAGCGCAGCGCCGATATTTTCCTGGGCGTACCATTCAACATCGCCAGCTATGCCTTGCTGACACACATGGTGGCACAGCAATGCAACCTGGATGTCGGCGACTTTATCTGGACGGGCGGCGACTGCCATCTCTACAGCAATCACTTCGAGCAGGTCGAGCTGCAACTGTCTCGCACGCCCTACCCCTATCCGAGCCTGAGCATCAAGCGTCGTCCCGATTCTCTTTTCGAATATGCCTACGAGGATTTCGAGATCGAGGGCTACCAGTGCCACCCTCACATCAAGGCGCCTGTCGCCGTCTGAGCCGGATCCCTGCCATGACCCAACCTGCCATCAGCCTGATCGTCGCCCATGCCCGCAACCGCGTCATCGGCAAGGACAACACCCTGCCCTGGCACCTGCCGGGCGATCTGGCCCATTTCAAGCAGTCCACGCTGGGGCATCCCATCATCATGGGGCGCAAAACCTGGGAATCGCTCGGGCGCCCCCTGCCCGGTCGCCTCAATATCGTCATCAGCCGTGATGCAGCATATTCTGCAGCGGGTGCCAAGGTAGCACCAACGCTTCAGGAGGCACTGACACTGGCCATGCCTGCCAACCGGGTTTTCGTCATTGGAGGTGCCCAGGTCTATGCGCTGGCCCTGGATCTGGCCGATACCATCTGCGCAACGGAAATCAACCAGGATGTCGACGGGGATGCGTACTTTCCGGTACTGCCTCCTGCCCGCTGGGCAGAAGTGGAACGCCGGCCGCAGCCGCCCGAAAACGGCTACGCTTACGACTTCGTCACTTACAAGCGTCGCTGACGCACTGCGTCCGCCAGTATTTCAAGCAGGGGTTCGGTCTGCGACCAGCCCAGGCAGCCGTCGGTAATCGATACGCCATAGGCAAGCGGCACGCCTTCCTTGAGGTCCTGCCGTCCGGCCTCCAGGTGGCTTTCAATCATGACGCCGGTAATACGCTGCTCACCTGCGGCGATCTGCCCCGCGACATCCTGACCAACTGGCACCTGCCGGGCATAATCCTTGCTTGAATTGGCGTGCGAACAATCGATCATGACCTGTTCGCGCAGACCTGCCTTGCGCAGCGCCTGGCAGCAGGCCTCTACACTCGCCGCATCGTAGTTCGGACCATGCTTGCCGCCACGCAGGATGACATGGGTATCCGGATTGCCGCGCGTTTCGAAGATCGCCGCCGTACCCAGCTTGGTCATGCCCATGAAGGCATGCGAGGAACTGGCCGCCACGATGGCATCCACCGCAACCTGCACGCCACCATCGGTACCGTTCTTGAAACCCAGGGGACAGCTCAGGCCCGAAGACAGTTGCCTGTGGCTCTGGCTTTCAGTGGTTCGTGCACCGATCGCCCCCCAGGTCACGAGGTCGGAGAGATACTGCGGGCTGAGCAGGTCGAGAAATTCCGTGGCAATTGGCAAGCCCATGTCGGAAATATCAAGCATCAACTCGCGCGCCTTGCGCAAACCCAGGTTGATGCGAAAGCTGCCATCGAGCAAGGGGTCGTTGATGTAGCCTTTCCAGCCAACGGTGGTACGCGGCTTCTCGAAATACACCCGCATGACGATCAGCAGTTCTTTTTCCAGGGACCGGGCAATGCCCTGCAGCTTGCGGGCATATTCGATAGCCTGCCCGTGATCATGAATGGAACAGGGGCCCACAACAACCAGCAGCCGGTCATCGCGGCCGTGCAGGATATCTGCAATCGCAGCACGGCTGCGCTCGACCAGGCTGTGTGCCGCCGGGTTCACGGGCAGCTCATCGAGCAGCAAGGCTGGCGAAATCAGCGGCCGCACGGCACTGATGCGCACATCGTCGATGCGGGTTGCATCCTGGATGGCGGGATTCACACCCTCGATATCACTGACAGTATTTTCACGTTGCGGACACATCACCGCCTCCTGATTCGACAATATCCTTCAAGGCATCAGCCAGGTCGATGAACTGCGCCACCGACAGCGTTTCGGCGCGCGCCGTCCCTTCAATCCCAAGCGACTCCCAGGGCACGGCAGCCGCCCATGCTCCCAGGACACGACGCAACATCTTGCGACGCTGCGAAAAGGCTCGGGTCACGACCTGTTCGAATACCGCCATGCTGGCCGGCTTCGGTCGGCTTTCCGGAAGCGGACGCATCCTGACCACGGCTGACGTGACACGGGGAGGTGGATCAAACGCATCGGGCGGCACATCGAACAGGCTGTCCATGCGATAGCGCAATTGCAGCATGACGGACAGCCGCCCGTAATCCGACGAGCCCGGTGCCGCGACCATACGATCCACGACCTCTTTCTGCAGCATGAAATGCTGATCCTTGACGACATCGATCGCCTGGACCAGATGAAACAGCAATGGCGTCGAGATGTTGTAGGGCAGATTGCCGACGATCCGCAGTGGCGCACCGAACTCCCTGAAATCGACTTGCAGCGCATCCGCATTGGTCAGTTTCAGACGCTCGCCATGTTGCTGGCGCAGACGTCCGGCCAGATCCCGATCGATTTCGACGGCATGCAGGCAATCGAGCTGCTGCAACAATGGGGCCGTCAGTGCCGACTGGCCTGGACCGATCTCGACCATCAGATCGGCACGCTCGGGACCAATGGCACGCACGATCTGGTCGATGACGACTTCATCGACCAGGAAATGCTGCCCGAAACGCTTGCGGGCCTGATGCCCGCCGCCATGTCCCCGCGTACTCACAGTTCCTGTTCCAGTCGGGCACGCTTTTCCAGGCGATTCTCGATATAGGCCTGGTCACGCAACTGCCCCAACCACTCCTCGAATGCCGGTCCGGCACGTCGCTCGAACAGGATCTGCCGTGCCTGCATGCGCTGGTACTCTTCGGCCATGTCCTGGGTCCGGCGTTCCTCAACCTTGATGAGATGCCAGCCAAACGGACTCTGAACGGGCTGGCTGACCTGGCCGGAATCCAGCGCGTCCATGGCCTGTTCAAAGGGCGGTACTGTTTCGCCCGGCGTCAGCCAACCCAGATCGCCACCTTGCGGTGCCGAGGTGTCATTGGAATGCTGGCGAGCCAGATCCTCGAATTTTTCCTTCCCTTCCAGGATTCGCTGGCGCAGTTGCTCCAGGCGCGTGCGCGCCTGCTCATCGCTCATCACCGCCGAGGTCTTGATCAGGATATGGCGGGCATGGGTCTGGGTGACCGGCATGGGGCCTTCTGCCAGGGCCTGCTGGCTTCGCTCGAACTGCAGTTGCTGCTGTGCCTGGGCAGCATCGCCCCCCGAACTGGCGACAACCTTGATGATGTGAAAACCATTGCCACTCTGCACCAGCTCGGTCATCTGTCCTGGTTGCAAGCCACGAATGGCGATAATGAACAGATCGGGCCAGGCCTGCAACGGACGCTCGCCCATATCTCCCCCCTGGAAGGCCTCAGGGCCATCCGATGCCGCAGCGGCCAGAGAAGCAAAATCCTCACCGGCACGCGCTCGCGCCAGCACATCCTCGGCACGCTGGCGCAGTGCTGCCACATCACTGGAGGCAGCACCTTCCGGCACACGAACCAGGATCTGGGCAAGATGCACAGAGACCGGGGCGGCAAGGTTGGGCCGTGCAGTACCCACGGCATTGGCCCGCGACTCCTGCTCGGCGAGGAAGGCATCGATCTCGGCATTGGAAATCGTGATAGTGGGATCCACGGCACGCTGACGAATGGCATCAAGGCGGATGCTGTCAGTGATTTCGGTACGATAGGCCGCCCACGTCAGGCCCGATTCCTCGATCTTGTGCTGAAGTTCCTGCTGCGACATGCCATTGCGCTGTGCAATCACGGCAATCGCCTGATCGACCTGGGCATCATTGACGGCGATATGCAGCCGCTCCGCCTCATGCTGCTCCAGGCGCTCGGTAATCATCCGCTGCAATACCTGTTGCTCGAGATCGGCATCGGGCGGCAACTGTATGCCGCGACGCGCCAGGTCTGCATGTACCTCTGCCACCCGCCGCGACAATTCGCGCAACGTAATGACATCCTTGTCGACAATCGCCGCAATGCCATCGCTCAAACGCTCCGCCGCAGCGGGCTGCAGTACCTGTTGTGCCTCGGCGGCCATGAGATGAGGCTGAGGTGCCAGCGCAAACGTCGCCAGCACCATGACCAGTCGCGGCAGCCGGCGCTGCCAGATGTACGCTTGTCGCGCGTTTCGCATTTATTCGTACCTTTCAAAAATCGAGCGATCCGGCGCAGGCGGATTGATTACCTGATAGCCCGTAATGCTCTTAGACAGCAAGCTCATCGGATCCGTTCCCAGCGATCCCAGCCCGCTCAGTTCAAGTTGGAAGAAGAAAGCCGTATTGGCATCATTGGCGGAAACAGCGTAGCGCTGCACCACGAAACGGCCCACCCAGCAACAATCACCCTTGTATTCGACACCACCAATCGCCTGTGTGAAACGATTTTCACGCAACGAGTAGTCCATGCGCCCCAGGGTGTACCAGCGGTTGCTGAAAGGCCATTGAAAAGTCGTGCTGACCTGTTCTTGCGGCGTACGCGGACGCGACAGATCCACAATGCCTGGTGTAGGCTCGCGCTGGTATCGATAGGCCGCAGTAATCGATGCAGACCGTTGAGGCAACCACTTGAAACCTGCTGTGGCTCTCTCCCACCGACTTTCATCGGGGTTGTACTGCAGGGATGTCTGCGTCGTCAGGGTATTGGTCAGTGCTGCGCTGGCTCCAATCAGGTAATCTGATCGTGCACCCGTACGCGGCGTCTCGCCTGGCAAAGTTACCCTTTGATCTTCGAAATAGATACGCTGAGCCCCTTCGAGCTTGAGGCGCTCGAACCCGGTATCTTCATCCAGCCATCGCGATGTCAACCCCAGTGTCACTTGGTTGGCATTGGCAATACGATCCCAGCCGCCACTGTAGATATTCTCGCTGAATGCCTGAGCAAAACTGAAAGTGGCCACCGACGTATCGTACAGCGGCAGGTTGGACTGATTGCGATAAGGAACCCACAGGTAATAGATGCGTGGCTCAAGGGTTTGCGTCGAAGCCTTGCCAAACAACGAGGCCCTTCGCTCAAACGTCATGCCGGTATCAAATGAAAAAATAGGCACTGCACGAGATTGCGTTACGCGAGGATCGATGGCTCGCCTGCCACCATTGCTCTGGAAGTAATCTGTTTCATACCGACTGGCATGCATGCCGAACTTGGGCGTCATATACCATCCCGCACGCACGATCGGATAGGCAATCGTCGTATAGGATGACAATCTCTGCCCTTCATAAAGCGCGCTCAACCTCGATGCATTCTGATAGTTGTACCAGGAATTACGAAACCAGGTTGAAGTCAGATCGGTCGTGATATCGAAGCCATTCCAGCCATATCGGGCACCACGCACACCTACCTCGGGAAGCTTCTCGAACGGAGGCGTGATGGGTGCATCTGCATCCTGCAATGTCTGATACTTGTGTACCAATACATATGAGCTCCAGTACTGATTGGCCCAAGACACTTGCCCACTCCGATTAAGTGTCGTTGTAGAGGCCTCATTCAGACCAAAAGTCGAAAAATCCCGAAAGTAGTCATCGTCGGATGCAGCATTGATATCCCAGCCCATGCTGAAACCGCCACCCAGTCGCTGCGCATGCTGAGTCGAGTACATCCAGCGATCGCGCTTGGCCTCGCGATCATGGTCCAGCCAGGTACCATGCATCTGCCCTTCGTAGGTACTGCCCATGTAGCGAAACTCGCCGCCAAGCTGCACCCCGCGCTTGCTCAGCAGGCGTGGCGTCAGGGTCATGTCGTAGTTGGGTGCCAGGTTGAAATAGTAGGGCAATGAAAAATCGAACCCTCCCTTGCTGGTCGTACCGTAGGTTGGCATCAACAACCCACTCTTGCGCTCCTTCTTGATCGGAAAAGTCAGGTAGGGCGAGGCCAGGATGGGCACATCCTTGAAATACAGCACCCCCCAGTGTGCAACTCCCTCGTTTTCCTCGAAATCGAGATCGACATCACGGGCGCGGATTTCCCAGGCAGGGTTGGGGCAGGGGCAGCCGGTATACACCACGTCGGTCATGCTCATGCGCTGCCGGTCGTGAATGGTGGCCGTCGCCGCATGGCCGGAAGCCCCGGAAGCGCCGAGATGAAAACGGGGCTGGTCAACCTCTCCCTGTTCGGTGTTGACGTTGTAGCGCAGGCCAGGGCCGCGGATGAGGCCACCATCGCGCATCAGCCTGACATCACCGACGGCATCGACCCAGCCGCTGCGCTGGTCATAGTCGATGCGATCACCCTTGAGCGAAGTGCCAGTGCGACGAATGCTCCCATTGCCGGTCAGGGTAACCGTATCCTGCCCGGTACCATCGACCTGGTCACCATCGAGAAATACCGGTTGGTCATCTTCGATGATGCCGGCCGGCAGCCTCAGCCCTGGAGAAATCAGTAGCTGGACCGTATCGGCGCTTTCGGGCGTGACGGACTGGGCCTGACTGACGCCTGTTGCCAGCATTGCCAGGAAAGCGAACCTTTTGACCATGAACACGGGAAGCAGCGAGCCTTGAAGATGGAGGTAAACGACTATTATAGAGAATGGCGCAAAGCCGATGGCGGAAATACAATGGCGATTTGCAATTCGCTTCACGGAACCGCGTCAATGCACGAACCCCGAGATCTACGGCTGACCCAGCTGGAAAGCTGGCTGAACGGCCTGCCCGCCACACTGGCGCTGCGCCTCGACACCCTGCAACCCGCCTCCAGCGATGCCAGTTTTCGTCGCTACTTCCGGCTGCAGACCCACTCTGGCAACAGCCTGATCGTCATGGATGCCCCTCCCGAACGAGAAGACAGCCATCCTTTCGTGCATGTTGCCGGCCTGTTGCAAGAGGCTGGCGTGACGGTTCCCGAGATACTGATCCAGGACCTCGCCCAAGGTTTTCTCCTGCTGAGTGATCTGGGCAGCACGACATACTACAGTGCTGTCCAGCAAGGACTCGAAGACGGCACGCTGCAGGTACTGTATCGCGATGCGCTTGCGGCGCTGGTACGCATGCAGGGCAGCGCCACAGCAGGCCTGCCTGTATACGACGAAGCCCGGTTGCTGGATGAAATGTCGCTCTTTCCGGAATGGTACGTCGAGCGCCATCATGGCAGCACACTGACAGAACAAGAGCAGACAGATCTGGAAACGGTTTTCCGGTTGCTGGCACGTTCGGCTGCCAGCCAGCCCTGCGTGCTGGTGCACCGCGACTTCCACAGTCCCAATCTGATGGTGACCTATCCTGCCGCCGGGCAAGGCGACCCGGCACGCAACCCGGGCATCCTGGATTTCCAGGATGCCCTGCTCGGCCCTATCACATACGACATCGCTTCGCTCGTTACCGATGCGCGCACCACCTGGGATGAAGCCCAGCAGCTAGACTGGGCCATCCGCTACTGGGAACTCGGCCGCGCTGCCGGCCTGCCACTGCCTTCCGAGTTCTCCGTCTTCCATCAGGAGTACGAATGGATGAGCCTGCAGCGTAACCTTCGCATCATGGGCGTCTTCTGCCGGCTCAACTACCGTGATGGCAAGCCCTGGTATCTGGACCACCTCCCGCGTGTCACGCAATACGTCCGTCAGGTGGCACAACGATACCAGCCGCTGCGTCCGCTGCTGAAACTGCTCGACCGACTCGAAAATATCCGCACCTACAACGGGATTGCGTTCTGATGCGCGCCATGATCCTGGCAGCCGGCCGGGGCGAGCGGATGCGCCCACTGACCGACCACACTCCAAAGCCGTTGCTGACCGTTGGAGGCCGCCCCCTGATCGAGTGGCAGATCGCACGTCTGGCTCAGGCCGGCATCCGGGATATTGTCATCAACCTGTCCTGGCTGGGCGAACGGATAGAAGCAACCCTGGGCGATGGCCAGCGCCTGGGCGTCCACCTGCATTACTCATATGAAACCGAAGCGCTCGAGACTGCCGGCGGCATTCGCCAGGCACTGCCATTGCTGGGTACCGACCCGTTCCTGGTCGTCAATGGCGATGTCTGGTGTGACTGGGATTACGCGCAGGCATCCCCTCTGGCTGCCGGATTGACTCACGACCCACAGTCTGCCGCCAACACGCCGGATGCATGGCTGCTGCTGACCGCCAACCCGGAACATCATCGGCAAGGCGATTTCAGTCTCACAAATGCAGGCAAGGTCACCGACATCAACGACACCCGGCCCGATCAATCCCTGACATTCACAGGCATCGGCATCTATCACCCCCGCTTTTTCGACAGCGTGCCATCCGGACAACGCCAGGCGCTGGGGCCATTGCTGCGCGCCGCACTGACCGAAGGCAAGGTCATCGGCCAGCGGCACGAGGGGCAATGGCTGGATATCGGCACACCCGAACGACTCGCTGCTCTCGACCATCAATTGACCCGGCCGCAACGGCAGTCGCCCGATACATCCATGCTATAAGAAGCCATGGACACTCTGCGCGACTTCCTGGCCGAATACTGGCCACATCTGGCCTTCCTGGCAACCTTTGGCATCAGCGCCGTCGCGGCCGTACACGCCGCCATGAGCAAGCGCGATGTCCGTGCAGCCATCGGCTGGGTCGCAGTCATCCTGTTCTCACCGCTGTTCGGTACCTTTTTCTATCTTATCGCCGGCATCAACCGCATCCGCCAGGACAAGGTCCACCAGGAGCACAACGCCGCGATCACCTGTCCGATCCAGCATGGCGGACGTCATGCCGTCACCAATCTGGGACCTTTCGCTCCTCGGCATCTCTGGTCGCAAAAGACACTGGGCGATCACATCAGTGGCTTTCCCCTGCTGACCAACAGCAGCATCCAGGCCCTGGATGGCGGCCCGGAAACCTATCCCGCCATGCTTGCGGCCATCCGCAATGCCCGCCATTCGGTAGCCATGACCAGCTACATTTTCGATTGCGATGCCATCGGCAAGGAAATTGCCGAGGCGCTGATCGATGCACGCAAGCGAGGGCTGGAGGTACGTGTCCTGATCGACGCTATCGGCGCACGCTACTCTCACCCGCCGATTACCAGCATGCTGCTGCGAGGTGGTGTGCAGACCGCATTGTTCATGAATACCGCCTTCGGCCTGCGACTGGCCTATGCCAATCTGCGCAGCCACCGCAAGATCATGATCATAGACGGCACGCTGGCGCTGACGGGTGGCATGAATATCCGTGAAGAGTTCATCACACCGGCAAAGGGTGGTACGCCCGCACGGGATGCCCACTTCCGCCTCGAGGGTCCGATCGTCTCGCAATTGATGCACATCTTTGCGCAAGACTGGAAATTCAGCACCCACGAAACACTGGAAGGCCCCCCCTGGTTCCCTGAAGATCCGCCGCCAGCACCGGACAACATGCATCCCACGGCCATCCGGGTCGTCGCATCCGGCCCTGACCAGAACATCGGCAGCACGCACAACATGATCCTGGGGGCCCTGGCCGTAGCCGAACGCAGTGTCCGCATCCATACGCCGTATTTCCTGCCGGACCAGCCGCTGATCGCCGCGCTCAACACCGCCGCCCGGCGCGGCATTGCCGTGGATATCGTCATTCCCAGCAACAACAACCTGCGCATGGTCGACTACGCAATGACCGCCCAGCTTGACCAGATTCTCGGCTCAGGCTGCCGGGTCTGGCGCGCGCACGGCATCTTCGACCATGCCAAGCTGTTGACCGTAGACGGTGCCTGGTCCTATGTCGGCACATCCAACCTGGATCCGCGCAGCCTGCGACTGAATTTCGAAGTCGACATGGAAGTCTACGATCCAGCACTGGCTGCCTGGATCACCCGTCGCATTGATGGTGCCATCGCCCAATCGAGCCCTGAAACACTTGAAACACTGCGTGCACGCCCACGCATCAAGCAATTGCGCAACCGCCTGATCTGGCTGGCCTCTCCTTATCTGTAAGCACATGCGCCACATGGGCACAACCAGATGCATCAGAATATTTAAGAGGCAATCCTTGTTTTCGATGTAACAACGCCTCCACAATACCCTTTATCCTTCCGCTGTCACCTCGCGCACCCATCGCCGGTGCCGCCATTCATATCAAGAGAGGAACCACGGCCAGATGGCACTGTTCAAGAAATCCCAACCCGTCCTTTTCCAGTCGTCCTACGATTCGCGCCGCCGGGGCTTCCGACTGCCGCGCTGGCTGATTCTGCTGCTGCTCGGCATCATCATGGGTGCCAGCGGGCTTCTCTTCCTGCAGAAAAACTACGGTGCACAACGGCTGACTGTGGTGGAATCCCAGGCGCTGACCAACGAACTGCAGGTCACCAAGCAGTCGCAGCAGCAATTGCAGGGCAACCTTGAGCAGACCTCGCAGGCTCTGGACGACAGCCAGCGCAGCGTCCAGCAACTGGAGCAGTCCCTGGCCCAGGAACGCCAGGCGCTCGAGCCACTGCGCGAAGACATCCGCCTGTTCCTGGAAGCCATGCCGGCCGATCCGCGCAGCAGCCCCGTCGGCGTGAGGGCAGGACGTTTCCTGCGCCAGGATCAGGGTCTCTACTATCATGTTCTGCTGACCAACGACAGCAATCTCGATACCCCGTTCTCAGGCAAGCTCACCCTGTCTGTGGCGGGCGTCTACCCATCAGGCCGCAGCGAAACCCTCATGCTCGAACCGGTCGATGTATCATTCGGTCAATACGAGCATGTCCACGGGCTCGCTCCTCTGCCCGAAGGATTCCGCCCCGGCCGCGTAACCATCCAGGTCAGCGACACCGAAGGCAAAGCCCAAGGCATGCGCATCATCAACGCTCGCTGAGCAAGCCTTCCCCTTTTGCCATGCCTTCCGCCTCCGACTCATCCATCACTTCGCCTCGAGGCGGTCTGGCAAACCTGCTGATCCTGATCCTGCCGCCCATGTTCTGGGCGGGAAATTTTGTCGTGGGACGTGCGGTCAACGGTGTCATTCCTCCGTTGACGCTTTCATTTGGCCGCTGGCTCATCGCCCTGCTCTGCATATTGCCCTTTGCCTGGAAAACCATGCGCCGCGACAGGCTGCGCTATCTGGCAATCCGCTGGCAACTGCTGCTGATTTCGGCCATCGGCGTCGGTGCCTTCAACACGCTGATCTATACCGGGCTGACCACAACCACGGCCACCAATGCGCTGTTGCTGAACTCGTTCATTCCGATCCTGATCGTACTGTTCGGTGCCCTGTTCTATCACCAGCACCTGAGCCTGCGTCAGGGAATCGCACTGCTGACGTCATTCTCCGGCGTCCTGATCATTGTTTCCCAGGGGCAATGGCAACGCCTGACCAGCCTGAGCTTCAGTCAGGGGGACCTGATCATTTTCAGCGCCATGGTGTGCTGGGCGCTCTACACGCTCTGGCTCAGGCGCATCCCGGCCGACATCGATCGCATCGGCCTGATGGGCATGCAGATCCTGATCGGCGTCATTCTGCTGCTTCCGCTATTCGCATGGGAATACCTGTCCGGGCAGACCATACGGCATTTCGATGGCGAGGTCGCCGCTGCATTCGCCTATGTCGGCATTTTTCCGTCAGTGCTGGCCTACCTGCTGTACAACCTGGGAGTAGACCGTGCCGGCGCAGCCCGTGCCGGGCTGTTCATTCACCTGATGCCCGCTTTCGGGGCCATGCTTTCCGTGCTGTTTCTGGGTGAACACCTGCACATTTACCAGGTCTTTGGCATCGGCGCGATCTTTGCCGGCATCATCCTGGCGAGCCGACGGTCGCGCTGAAGCGCCTTGCGGGGCTGTGCCCCATCACTCCCCAATCTGAAAAAGAAAGCCACGGCCCCTCGACAGGTAGCCATGGCTTTCTGCACCATATCGGATGGCATGCCTCTCGGCACGCCCGGACATCAGGCCTTGGGAGTGGCAAAGACCGTGATGGTGTGTTCCGACAGCGTGAAACCACGCTCTTCGCAGATTTTCTGCAGGCGCTTTTCGATCTGGGGATCGTAGAACTCGGTCACATCGCCGCTTTGCGTGCAGACGATATGACCATGGTTGCGCTCGCCATCGTTGAGCTCGTAGACGGCCTTGCTGCTGCCCAACTGGCTGCGCTTGAGCAGATCGACCTGTTCGAACTGCGTCAGCACGCGGTAGACCGTGGCCAGACCAATCTCGACGCCGTCATTCATCAGCAGGCGATAGACATCTTCTGCACTCAGGTGGCGCTGTTCGCTACTGCGAAACACGTCAAGGATCTTCAGGCGCGGGAAGGTGACCTTCAGGCCGATATCTTTCAATTCTATTCTGTCCGTACTCATCTTCACTCCTGAACGCATCAGACATTAAACACGTTGAACTGCAAGCAATTTACCATTATCTCATGCAGCGCAGGTTGAAGCCACCCTGTTTTTAACGAAAGAGGCCTCCGAGAGATGCAACGGACTGTGAGTGAATTACCCCTGGCGCGCCTTGAAACGCGGCTGGCTCTTGCAGATGACATAGATCTTGCCACGTCGGCGCACGACCTGACAGTCGCGGTGACGGGTCTTCGCATTCTTGAGGGATGCCAGTACTTTCATGATCACTCCAGTTAAAAATAGAATGATATATCATAACTAATAATACAAAGAAATAAATTTATTCCAGGACTGATGCTGTTCATCCAGCAGCGACCCGTGGTCGCTAACATGGCCGGTTAAGTTCCATGTTAAGTTTCACCCTATTACATGACCACTGGAGATCCAGGATGCGCATTCCCGCCCTTATTGCAGCCACACTGCTGACACTCGGCCCCCTGGCTACCGCCCAGGCCTCGACGCTGGACACAGTCAAAGCGCGTGGTGTCGTTCAGTGCGGCACCACGACCGGCTTCGCCGGCTTCTCTGCCCCCGACGACAAGGGCGAATGGCGTGGTCTGGACATCGACCTGTGCAAGGCCATCGCCGCTGCCGTTTTCGGCGATGCATCCCGTTTCAAGGCCGTACCGCTCAATGCCCAGCAACGCTTCACCGCACTGCAGTCCGGTGAGGTCGACGTGCTGACCCGCAATACCACCGTGACCCAGCAGCGCGATACTGCGCTCGGCATCATCGGTGCCGGCATCAACTTCTATGACGGCCAGGGCTTTCTGGTGCCACGCAGCCTGGATGTAGACAGCGCTCTCGACCTGAACGGTGCCACCATCTGCCTGCAAACCGGCACTTCCAACGAAAATACCCTTGCCGACTGGGCCCGTGGCCACAACATCCAGTACACCCCTGTCGTCTTCGACCAGTTCAATGAAGTGGTCAATGCCTTTGCGGCAGGTCGCTGCGATGTCTTCAGTACCGATGCATCCGGCCTGGCCTCGATCCGCATTTCCCGCCTGGCCAATCCTGACGACTACCTGGTCCTTCCCGAAATCATTTCCAAGGAGCCGCTGGGCCCATTCGTACGGCAAGGTGACGATGCCTGGCTGAATATCGTCAAATGGACTTTCTACGCCATGCTCGAGGCAGAGGAATACGGTATTTCCCAGGCCAACGTCGATGAACAGCTCAAGAGCGAGAATCCAAACGTACAACGCATCCTGGGCGTCACTCCAGGAGCCGGCAAGAACCTCGGCCTCGACGAGAAATGGGCCTACAACATCGTCAAGCAGGTCGGCAACTATGGCGAAAGCTATGCCCGCAATGTCGGCGAGAACAGCTCACTGCAGATTCCACGGGGTCTGAACCGCCAGTGGTATGATGGCGGCCTGATGTACGCCCTGCCTATCCGCTGATCCGTTCTGCCACCATGTTCAATCCATCCCGTGAACAAGTCCGCCAGTTTTTCATCGAAACCTGGCGCAAGCACAAGGCACGCGAACTGCTGACGCCGCTCGAAGACATGGCCCTGGGATGGATACTGCAGCACCCCGAGTACCATGCAGATCTGGAGCGCCCCGACGCCATCGAGGCCGAATATCCGGTCGAGGCCGGGCGCACCAACCCCTACCTGCACCTCTCGATGCACCTTGCCATCTCCGAGCAGGTTCAGGTAGACCATCCTCCCGGCATCCGGGCCGCGCACGATGCACTGGCCGCCCGCTACGATCCGCACCAGGCTGCACACGAAATCATGGAATGCCTGGGACAGGTTGTCTGGGAAGCCCAGCGCCTGGGCAAGGCCCTTGACAATGACAGCTATCTTGAATTGCTGTGGCAGCGCGCAGGGCAGACAGCCTGATCCGCGTCCAGCAGCTCAGGCTTCCGAAGCCGCTTCCTCGAGCACTGTCAGGATATCGTCCCCATAAGCCTCAAGCTTGCGTGCCCCGACTCCGCTGACCAGCCCGAGATCCTCGATGCTTTCCGGTCGCTGCAAGGCAATCTCGCGCAAAGTGGCATCATGGAAAATGACATATGCAGGCACACCATTATTGCGTGCCACTTCGCCACGCCAGCGTCGCAACTGTTCGAATATCCCCTGAGCCTCGGGCGGTAATTGCACCGCCGCAGGCTTGCTCTCGCGCGCCGCAGACTTGCGGGCCGCACGCTCCGACTCGCGGCGCAACATCAACGTGCGATCCCCCTTGAGCACGGCGCGACTGGCCTCGGTCAGCGCCAGCGTACCGTAGCCCTCGTGATCGACCGTCAGCAGCCCCTGGGCCAGCAGTTGCCGCAGCACGCCGCGCCAAGCCTGCTCCGACAGGTCACCCCCGACACCAAATACGCTGAGGGTGTTGTGCCCATACTGGCTGACGCGCTCGGTCTGCTTGCCGCGCAGGATATCGACGATATGCCCCGCGCCAAAGCGCTGACCACGCTCGCGCCACAAACGATACACAGCTGACAGGACCTTCTGCGCAGCCACAGTCCCATCCCACGACTGGGGAGGTTCCAGGCAAGTATCGCAATTGCCGCAGGCATCGTTCGCCTGCCCAAAATAGGCCAGCAGCCGGGTACGCCGGCACTCGACGGTTTCGCACAGCCCCAGCATGGCTTCCAGTTGTGCGGCCTGCCGCCGCCGGAACACCTCATCGCCGGGAGATTCGTCAATCATGCGGCGTTGCTGGACCACGTCCTGCAGCCCATAGGCCAGCCAGGCCGTCGCCGGCAGGCCATCACGTCCCGCCCGTCCGGTTTCCTGGTAGTAGCCTTCGACAGACTTGGGCATGTCGATATGGGCCACGAAACGTACGTCCGGCTTGTCGATCCCCATCCCGAAGGCAATCGTTGCCACCATGACCACGCCATCTTCACGCAGGAAACGGGACTGGTGATCCGCCCGCACCGCTGCACTCAGGCCGGCATGATAGGGAAGCGCGCGAATGCCCTGGGTACAGAGAAAGGCGGCAGTATCCTCGACGCGTGCCCGCGACAGGCAGTACACAATACCTGCGTCGCCCGCATGCTCTTCCTGGATCAGCTTGAGCAACTGACGCCTGACATCATTTTTCTCGACGATGCGATAGCGGATATTGGGCCGATCGAAGCTCGACACGAAATGCTGTGCATCATCGAGCGCCAGCCGCTGCACGATCTCGCCACGGGTTTCGGCGGTCGCCGTGGCCGTCAGTGCGATGCGTGGCACCTCCGGCCAGCGCTCATGCAGGCAGGACAGCCCCAGGTACTCTGGCCGGAAATCATGCCCCCACTGGGATACGCAGTGCGCTTCGTCAATCGCAAACAGGGCGATGTGCCCTCGCTCCAGCAACTGCAGGCAGCGGTCGGTCAAAAGACGTTCCGGTGCCACATAGAGCAGATCAAGCTCACCCGCCAGAAAGGCGCGCTCGACATCGCGAGCCTGCTGCCAGTCCTGGGTGGAATTGAGAAAGGCAGCCCGCACGCCCACTTCCAGCAAGGCATCGACCTGGTCCTGCATCAGCGCGATCAGCGGAGAGACCACCACGCCGGTACCCTCGCGCACCAGCGCCGGAATCTGGTAGCAAAGGGACTTGCCGCCCCCCGTCGGCATCAGCACCAGCGCATCGCCACCGCCGACGACCTGGTCGACAATGGCCTGCTGGTTGCCTCGGAAGGATTCGTACCCGAAAACCCGCTGCAGGATTTTCTGGGCTTGCTGACTAGGCATGACGCATACGGCCTGGCTGAAAAGGCTCACTCATGGGAAAGCTGGCATTTTAAGCCTGATCCCGATCGGCTGCCTGGGGCACTGCGCCGTTTCGGCGCAACTGGTTCAGCCAGCGCACCACATAAACGATGCCGGCAATGACGACACCGAACAAGCCGATGCACGCAATGCTGCGCAAGGCAGCGACATCGGCCGACGCATCCCAGAGCGTAATTTCATCCAGCACAAGGTAAGGAAAAATACTGTAGAAAAGGCCGCCCAGCACAGCCACGATCCATGCTGCTTCCAGCACGAAGGGCAAACGCTTCCATCGGGCCGGCAACTTGCTGACCCGCCGCAACAACATTTCAAGCAGAATGATTGCCAGCAACAAGCATCCCCAGAAAACCAGGGCCGCCAGCAACGCCCCACCCTGCCCCCAACGAAACAGCACCCCGGGATTGTTGATCGCCAGTGCCATCGATACTGCCACGACGCCTGCCACGCTCCAGCGCAGCAGAATCCTCGCCCAGCGCGCGATACGCCGTTGCAACAGGCCCTGCACCCCCTGGGTCAGCCAGGTCATGGCCAGCGCACAGTAGGTCGCCACCAGGCCCACGCTCATAAACGCCACCACCCACCAGGCCGCCCAGGACTGCTCGAACTGCACGGCGAACAAGCCCACGGCCATGCCCTGCCCCAGGATCGCCAACAGGGCTCCAGCCCCCACCACACGGCTCCAGAACAACTGGCGTCCCGTATCGACGCGCAGCCAGCGCTCCAGCGCCAACTGGCGCAGGGTCATCCCCCCCAGCAGCAGCAGCAAGGGCATTTTGAGCGGCACCAGCAAGGCCCCCCAGGCAGCGGGAAATGCCAGGTCTGCCAGCATCATGCCAATGGCCAGCCAAGCCAGAAAAGCGTACCGCCACTGCTTGAGCACATCGAGAATCTGAAACTGCGCCCGCACGGAAGACGCCAGCAGCAGGACACCCATGCCAAGCTCCAGCCCTCCCTGTATCACGCCTGCCAGGAAAATCACCGCCCAGACCGCGAACAGCAGCAACGGCATCCAGAATGCTGGATCGGACACATCCATGCCCAGCGAGGCAGCCAGTACCGTGAGACTCATGCTTGACTCCTGTCGGACCCCACCTGGCCGGCACCTGGTTGCCTGCCCGCAGCCTCGTCGACAACGGGCGCAATAGCGCCGGAATCCGGTTCGGCAGTCACCTTTTCACCCGCGTCGGGAATCGATATATCGGTCACAGGTGTCGCCACGATCTGCGGGGGAACGGGTTCATAGACATCGATATGCTGCACGGCCGCACGGCGCAGCCAGATATAGAAAAACCACCATGCTCCGATCGCCAGCACAACGAAGCACAACAACATGCCCAGGTCGCCAGACTCGTACAGGCCGCCTTCCAGCAACTCGAAATAGGTCACGGTGCCCTGCACGGCATAGGGCAGCTTGCCTGCCTCCATCACGAGCAGGCCCGCAGCGAGCGCAGCCAGGCCCAGCCAGCCGGCATGTCGCAACATCTTCAGGCGTGCCGGCGTCAGCCTGGCCACGTCGAAACGACGCCAGCCTCCCACCGCCCATACCCGCCAGGCAATCAAGGGCATGATGACCAGCAACACCAGCAGCACTCGGGTACTCCAGAATACCAGCGCAACCGGGGGCAACATGCCGCCGTATTTGTCCAGTCCTTCGACCGTACCGTCCGGCAGCTTCTTGAGCCAGTATCCGCCTCCCCCATTGACGACCCAGGCAAGGTCATTCTGCAGTGCCTCCTGGTTCGGCCACGCCAGCAGCGCGACCCGAGGCTCGGTACCCGTTTTCCAGTAGCCTGCCACGGCTGCCGCCTTGGCCGGTTGCCACTGCTGCAACCGGGTGCCGGCAAACAGGCTGGCAGGCAACAGCAGCGTAGTCGATACCAGAGCCAGTACCACGGCACTGCGAAACACCAGATGCAGGCCGTCATCCTGCGGCTTGCGCTGCATCTTGAGCGACAGGACGGCCATGAGCAGGAAAGACAGTGCCGCCAGCGCGGCCAGCACCAGCCAGGGCAGATACACGGCAAGCAGCGGATTGAACAGAATCGGCCGCCAGTCATCGACCTGATAGCGACCATCGACCAGCGTGGCACCCACCGGTGCATGCGTCCAGGCCTGATAGACAACCAGGCACAGCAACAACAGGGTCAGGCACAAGGCCACCCAGATCACCGACAGCAGGTGCAGGCGCGGCGATACCAGTTCGCGCCGATGCAACATGACGCGCAAGCCGCAGAACTTGAGGAGCAGCAATCCCACCAGGCCAGCCGCCAGCAGGGGGCTGGCGATACTGCCCACACGCGGCATCAGCCCCGGCCAGGTCACACCGAACTGCAACAGCAGCGGCAGCGCCGTCAGCACGGCCAGGACCAGCACGATGGAAAAAACCCGCGCCCAGAACAGATAGACGGACATCCAGCCCTGACTTCCCTTCCGGTACTCCTGCCAGCGCAGAAACGCCAGGAACCAGGCCAGGGCAGCAGCCAGGACCGGGAACAGGAAAAAGGCCAGCGCACTCACACCGAATTGCGCATGTGCCACGGATAGGGAGGAAATGTCCATAATGAGGTAGTGTAGAGCCATACATGGCAAAATTGATACTTTGCGCATCCCTGTTTTCACAAACCCGATTCCGAGCATGACCACCGAGCATCCCGATTCAGCGGCCCCCGTCGCCACCAATTTCCTGCGCCAGATCATCGAAGCCGACCTGGCCGCACAGCGCTTCAGCGGCAAACGCTGGTCTGGCCGTCCCGGCCCTGCCGCCGAACAGGCCAGTGCCCCGCTGGACGGCGCACGCATCCGCACGCGCTTCCCGCCCGAACCCAACGGCTACCTGCACCTTGGCCATGCCAAGAGCATCTGCCTGAACTTCGGACTGGCGCGTGATTACGGCGGTATCTGCCACCTGCGCTTCGACGACACCAATCCTGAAAAAGAAGACCAGGAATACGTCGATTCCATCATCGATGCCGTGCGCTGGCTCGGCTTTGACTGGCATGACAGCCAGAACCGATCCTGCCTGTTCTACGCCAGTGATTATTTCGAATACATGTATCAGTTTGCCGAGGCACTGATCGAGGCAGGCCACGCCTACGTCGATCAGCAAAGCCCCGATGAGATGCGGGCCATGCGTGGCACCCTGACCGAGCCTGGCAAGGACTCTCCCTGGCGCGATCGCCCTGCTGCAGAATCCCTGGCGCAATTCCGCGACATGCGCGCCGGCAAGCATCCCGACGGCAGCATGGCGCTGCGCGCCCGGATCGACATGGCCTCGCCCAATATCAACCTGCGCGATCCGGTTATCTATCGTATTCGCCATGCCCGCCATCATCGCAGCGGCGATGCCTGGCCGATCTACCCGATGTATACCTACGCCCATCCCATCGAGGATGCGCTCGAGGGCATCACGCACAGCATCTGCACGCTGGAATTCGAAGACCAGCGCCCCTTCTACGACTGGCTGATGACTCGTCTGGCCGAACTGGGCTGCCTGGCCGAACCGCTGCCGCACCAGTACGAATTCGCCCGCATGAACCTGAGCTATGTCGTGACCAGCAAGCGCAAGCTGCGCCAGTTGGTCACGGAAAGCCATGTCAGCGGCTGGGATGATCCGCGCATGCCGACGCTGGCCGGACTGCGTCGCCGCGGCTATACACCGACCGCCATCCGGCTGTTCTGCGATCGCCTGGGCGTCAGCAAGTCAGACTCCCGCATCGACTACAGCGTGCTGGAACAGGCACTGCGCGACGACCTTGACCCGACCGCTGCCCGCGCCGTCGCCATTCTCGATCCGATCCGCCTGGTCATCACCAACTACCCCGAAGGGCAGCACGAAACCTGCCACGCACCGCGCAACCCGCATGATCATGATGCCGGTACGCGCGAGTTTCCTTTCGGGCGAACGCTCTGGATCGAGCGCGACGATTTTCGTGAAGAAGCGCCGAAAAAATTCTTCCGCCTCTTCCCCGGCAACATGGTGCGCCTGAAATATGCCTACGTCATCCGCTGCACCGGTTTCACCAAGGACGAACACGGCAACGTCGTCGAAGTCCAGGCCGAATACCTGCCTGATACCCGCAGCGGCACCCCAGGTGCCGACAGCGTGAAAGTCAAGGGTGCCATCACCTGGATCAGCCAGGCGCATGCCCAGCCAGCCGAAATCCGGCTGTACGACCGACTGTTCACCCATCCGCATCCCGACAGCGGCGACCTGGACTTCCTGGCGCACATCAATCCCGATTCGGGCCGGACCGTACAGGGCTGGGTCGAGCCTTCGCTGGACGCGCAGCGGGACAGCCACTGGCAATTCGAACGACTGGGCTATTTTGCTGCAGACAGCCGCGACAGCACACCTGAAAAACTGGTGCTGAACCGCACGACCACGCTCAAGGATTCGTGGGGCAAGCAGGCATGAACGCACCCTCCCGCCCGACACCGGCGCTTGACTTCAAGAGCGCCACGCTCTATGCCCTCAGGCTGGTGCTGCACAGTCACGAGCAGGCGGCGATCGAAGCCGAGCTGACACAGCGCATGGATCATGCCGGCAGTCTGTTCCGCCAGGAGCCGATCGTGATCGATGCCCGGTTGCTGGAGCAGTCGCCAAACTGGCCCTGGCTGCTTGAGTTGCTGCGCCGGCAACAATTGCCGGTCATTGGCGTGCTTGCAGAAGGTACATTGCTCGACGACGCCCAGGCGGCCGGCCTGACAGCCGTCGATACGGCGGCAGAGCGCCCTGCCCGCGCCCCGGTGGCCGAGGAAAATGCTGATCGGGACCAGACTGCCTCCGCCCATGCCGGATCGGTACAGGGCAAGCCGGCAGCGCCCAAGAAGCAGGCTGCAACCAACACCATGCCCGTGCCCGATACAGCCGCATCCGCTACCGGCGAACAGTCGGCAACAGATACGCCTCTTTCTGCTGACACACTGGTCATCAACCGTCCATTGCGTTCGGGCCAGCGCATCTATGCACGCAACGGCGACCTGATCGTCGTCGGCATGGTCAGCCAGGGTGCCGAAGTCATTGCCGACGGCAACATCCATGTCTATGGCCCGTTGCGCGGCAAAGCCATGGCCGGCGCGCGCGGCAACCCCAGCGCACGGATCTTCACGACCTGCCTGGAGCCGGAACTGGTTGCAATCGCCGGTGTCTATCGGGTCGTCGAAAATGCGCTTGAACCAGATGTGCATCAGCGAGCCGCGTTGATCCAGCTCGATGGCGAACACTTGCGCATCACGGCACTGAACACATAATCTTTCAATAAATCAAGGCAAGCAATTCTTATATCCTGGCAATCCCGCATAAAATCATGGGTTGCACACTGTGATGCGGCAATTGCGCCAAAACATCAAAAAGGATTTCTCCGTCATGACACGTATCATTGTGGTGACCTCCGGCAAGGGCGGCGTAGGCAAAACCACCACCAGCGCCAGCTTCTCGGCCGGTCTGGCCATGCGCGGGCACAAGACCGCCGTGATCGACTTCGACGTCGGCCTGCGCAACCTTGATCTCATCATGGGCTGCGAGCGCCGCGTAGTGTACGACTTCGTCAATGTCATTCAGGGCGAAGCCACACTCAACCAGGCCCTGATCCGCGACAAGCAGCTCGAGAACCTCTACATCCTGCCCGCCTCGCAGACTCGCGACAAGGATGCCCTGACCCGCGAAGGCGTCGCCAAGGTGCTCGAAGATCTCAAGGGCATGGGATTCGACTATATCGTCTGCGATTCTCCCGCCGGCATCGAGACCGGTGCCCTGATGGCGGCCTATTTTGCCGATGATGCCCTGGTCGTGACCAATCCCGAAGTATCTTCGGTACGGGACTCCGACCGCATCCTGGGCATTCTCTCATCCAAGTCGCGCCGCGCCGAAAAGAGTGAGGAACCGGTCAAGGAATTCCTGCTGCTCACACGCTACAACCCCAAACGCGTGGCAGATGGCGAAATGCTCTCGATCCAGGACGTCGAAGACATCCTGCGCATCAAGCTGATCGGCGTCACCCCGGAATCCGAGGATGTCCTTCAGGCATCCAACCAGGGCATTCCCGCCATCCATCTCAAGGAGAGCGACGTGGCCCAAGCCTACGACGATATCGTGGCCCGCTATCTGGGCGAGGACCGCCCGTTGCGGTTCACCTCCTACGAAAAACCCGGGCTGATCAAGCGTCTTTTCGGAGGCAAGTAAACCCATGTCTTTCTTTTCCTTCCTGATGGGCCAGAAAAAGCCGACTGCCAGCGTTGCCAAGGAACGCCTGCAGATCATTCTGGCCCACGAGCGCTCGGGCCGGGGTGCCTCGCCCGACTACCTGCCGCAACTCCAGCGTGAGCTGGTCGAGGTCATTTCCAAGTACGTCAAGATCGACCCCAAGGACATCACCGTACAGCTTGACCGCCAGGACACACTCGAGGTTCTGGAAGTCAAGATCGAAATGCCCCAGCCCGACAACGACAACAAAGCGCCCTGACACGATGAGCCGCCAACGCACCAGTCCCCTTTCCCGGATGCATCCCCTCCACTCTTTCCGGTCACTGGCGCTGGCGCTGGCGCTGACTGCTTCGCTGGGTGCCGTGCAGCCCGCTGCCTGGGCTTCCGGTGCCACGCCCGATGCCCAGGCTAGCCATACACCGCAGCAGGCCACCTCGGCGGTATCGGTCACCCCGTTGCCACCTGGTGTGCAGCAGGGCCCATCCATCGAAGGCATCACGGAGTACCGTCTCGGCAACGGCCTGACCGTGCTGCTGGCACCCGATGCCTCCAAACCCACCACCACGGTCAACATGACCTATCTGGTGGGATCCCGCCACGAAGGGCGTGGCGAAACCGGCATGGCCCACCTGCTCGAGCACATGCTGTTCAAGGGTACGGAAACCACCCGCAACGCACTGGGTGAGTTCTCTCGCCGCGGTCTGCAGGCCAACGGATCGACCAGCGTCGACCGCACCAATTATTTCGCCAGTTTTTCCGCCAACCCCGACACGCTGGAGTGGTATCTGGGCTGGCAGGCTGATGCCATGGTGAACTCGCTGATCCTGCGCGAAGACCTCGACTCCGAAATGACGGTCGTGCGCAACGAGATGGAAAGCGGCGAGAACAATCCCTTCCGCGTCCTGATGCAGAAGATGCAGGCCGCCTCGTACCAGTGGCACAACTATGGCAAGAGCACCATCGGCTCCCGCTCCGATGTCGAGAATGTCGACATCGACCAGTTGCGCGCCTTCTACCACCAGTATTACCAGCCCGACAACGCCGTCCTGACGGTCAGCGGCAAATTCGATCCGGTCACCACGCTGGCGGACATCGCCCGCATCTTCGGCAAGCTGTCCCGCCCGGCGCGCACGTTGCCGGCCGAATACACGGTCGAGCCTGTCCAGGACGGCGAACGCATGGTCACGCTGCGTCGCCAGGGTGGCATCCCGCTGGTCGCTGCGCTCTACCATGCGCCTGCCGCCGCACATCCGGACATGTCCTATCTGGACCTGGCAACCCTGATTCTGGCCGACACGCCCTCGGGCCGTCTTTATCAGGCGCTGATTCCCACAGGACAGGCTGCTTCGGTCTTCGGTTTTGCCATGGATCGCAACCAGCCCGGCCAGTTGATGTTCGGTGCCCAGCTCGAACAGGGCCAGGACGTCGAACTGGCCCTGGATACGGTCGTATCCACACTGGAAGACACGCTGACCCAGCGTCCCTTCACACAGGAAGAACTCGACCGCGCCCGCAACCAGTGGATGTCGCAGTGGCAACAGCTCTACAGCGATGCCGAATCGGTTGGCGTCGCCCTCTCCGAAGCCATTGCCGCCGGCGACTGGCGACTGCTGTTCCTGCAGCGCGACCGCATACGCGATGCCACGCTGGAACAGGTACAGCGCGCGGCCGTTGAGTTTCTGGTGCCCAGCAACCGCACCGCCGGGCGCTATATCCCGACGGAGCAGCCGCTGCGAGCACCCTCAACCGAGCCCATCGATCTCGCTGCCACGCTCAAGGACTACCGTGGCGATCCGGATTTCCGTCAAGTCGGCGCATTCGACCCTTCGCCCGCCAACATCGAGGCCCTGACCCAGCGCAGCACGCTGGAGTTGCCCAGCGGTCCGGTCGAACTCGCGCTGCTGCCCAAGGAGGCACGCGGTGAACGGGTCGAAGCCCGCCTGCGCATGCGCTTTGCAGATGCCGCCCAGCTCGACGGGCAGCGCCTGGCATCGAGTGCAACAGCAGAACTGCTGGCAAACGGCACCCGCAACCTGAGCCGCCAGCAGATCCATGACAAGGTCAACGCCTTGCAAGGCGAGCTGTATTTCTCGGGTGGGGGCAATACACTCACCGTCTCGATGTCGACAACCGGAGCCAATCTTCCCGCACTGATGGATATCGCCTTCGATGTGCTGAAGAACCCAATCTTCCCGGCAGACCAGATCGAGGAATACAGGCGCCAGGCCATTGCCTCGATCCAAAGTGCCATGACCGAGCCATCGGCGCTGGCCCAGCAGGCACTGGCACGCTATGACAATCCATGGAAACCGGACGATATACGCTACACGCCCAGCTTCGAACAGATGCTGGCTGCCTACCAGGCACTGGATCGCAAGCAGCTCAAAGTCTTTCATGAACGCTTCTATGGTGCGGGCGACATCAGCTTCAGCGCGGTGGGGGAATTTGATCCGGACAGCGTCAAGCAGGCACTGAGCCAGGGCCTGTCCACCTGGAAGAAAGCCCCGACCTATGTGCGCCTGGATTCACCCTATCGCGACATTCCAGCCAAGACTTTCGACATCGATACGCCGGACAAGGCCAACGCATTCTATCTGGCCATCCAGCCCTTGCAGTTACAGGATACGAACCCCGACTATCCGGCGCTGTACCTGGCCAACTTCCTGCTCGGCACATCGGAAACCTCACGTCTCTGGAATCGGGTACGCGAGCAGGACGGGCTGTCGTACAACGTGCGCAGCCAGTTGACCGTATCGGCATTCGAACCCTCATCCAGCTGGAGTGTCTACGCCATCTTCGCACCCGAAAACCGTGCCAGGCTGGAACAGGCCATCAATGAAGAACTGGCACGCGCGCTCAAGGATGGATTTGGCGACCAGGAAGTGGCCGATGGCATCACCGCCCTGCTCAACTACCGCGCCCTCTCCTACGCCCAGGATGGGGCCCTCGCAGGCCTATGGCTTGGTTATCTTGACCGTGACCGCGACTTCAACTGGGCAGTCAGGCTCGATGAACGCCTGCGCGCACTCAAGGCATCCGAGGTCAATGCAGCGTTGCGCAAATACCTGAAGCCCGCTGACTTCAGCAAGGCCATTGCTGGCGACTTCAAACCCAAGTAAACAACCTTTATCACAAGCTGCGCCAGACGCACAGCCTGCAAACAATACAGCCCCCGCAACCGGACACACGCATCCAGGTTTCGGGGGCTATTTCATTGCAGGATCAGATTCCAGTAAGGCGTAAAACCGGCGCAGCGCATCCGGATCCTGGCAGTACCGCCAATCGTGTGCCGTTCGCTGAACTGGTAGCGCGGCAGGTATTTATCGAGCAGGCTCACGGCGCGTGCACTGCCACGCGCCGGGCGTCAGCGACGCTGCACGTAATGCACACAATGGCCTTCAAGCTGTTCCTGCCCAAGCAGGGCATTGCCGGTCTGGCGACAGAATGCCTCGAAATCGCGTATGGCACCCGGATCATCGGTGCTGACACGCAGCACCTGCCCGCTTTCCATCTGCGCCAATGCCTTCTTGGCACGCAGGATGGGCAGCGGGCATTTCAGCCCGACTGCCTCGACTTCGGCATGGAATACCGGCTCGGTCATTTGGAGAGACGCTCTGCAGCCCAGGCCTGCACGCCCGCCACAGCGGCAGGCAACCCAGCGATATCGGTGCCCCCACCCATGGCCATGTCAGGACGACCGCCCCCCTTGCCGCCAAGCTGGCCGGACACATGCGCCACCAGTTCGCCAGCCTTGACGCCACGCGCCACCAGATCCTGGGTCACGCCTGCGGCAATGCTGATCTTGCCGTCGCTTTCTGCAGCCAGCAGCACCACGGCGGATTGCAGCTTGTCCTTGAGCTGATCGATCATGCCGCGCAGCACCTTGGCATCAGCCTGCCCCAGGCTGGCCGCCAGCACCTTGGCCCCCTGAACATCGACAGCCTGTGCAGCCAGCTCATTGCCGGCATTGGCTGCCAGTTTGCTGCGCAGTTGATCGACTTCCTTCTCGAGAGCGCGCAGATGTTCCTGCGTCTGCTGAATGCGTGCCGGCAGCTCGGCCACCGGCCCCTTGAGTGCCGATGCCGCACGTTCCAGCAGGCTTTCCTGCTGCTGTACCCAGGCCAGCGCGCTTTCGCCGGCGATGGCCTCGATACGACGCACGCCAGCCGCCACCCCGCCTTCGGCCACTACCTTGAAGAGGCCGATATCGCCTGTGCGGCTGACATGGGTACCGCCACACAATTCGCGCGAGAAACCAATGTCAACGACACGCACCACATCACCATACTTTTCGCCGAACAAGGCCATGGCACCGCTGGCAACCGCATCATCGTAGGCCAGCAGACGGGACTCGACAGGCTGGTTCAGCAAAACCTCACGATTGACGATCGCCTCGATAGCGGCAATGTCGGCATCGCTGACAGGCGCATCGTGCGCAAAGTCAAAGCGGGTCTTGTCGGGGTCGACCAGCGAGCCACGCTGCTGGACATGGCCGCCCAGCGTTTCACGCAACGCCTTGTGCAGCAGATGGGTCGCCGAATGGTGCCGCATGATGCGCCAGCGACGTGCCACATCAACATTGCCCTGGAGCGTATCCCCCACGCGGATTGGGCCACGCGCCACATGCCCGTGGTGGCCGAACACCTGAGGCTGGATCTTGTGGGTGTCGGCCACATCGAACTGGGCAGCGTCCGACAGGAATACGCCGGCGTCGCCGACCTGTCCACCGGACTCTGCGTAGAACGGCGTGTTGTCGAGCACGATCACGGCATCCTGTCCGGCCTGCACCTCATCGACCTGCGTTCCGCCAACATACAGCGCCGTAACCTTGCCTTCGGCCTGCAGCGTATCGTAGCCGTGAAACACGGTATCGACACCGGCATACGACAGACCTTCGGCCAGCTTGAACTTGCCTGCGGCACGCGCCTGCTGGCGCTGCTTGTCCATGTTGCGATCAAAGCCATCGAGGTCGACCTCGACCTGGCGTTCGCGACAGATGTCGGCCGTGAGATCGACCGGGAAACCATAGGTATCGTACAGCGTGAACAGCGTACTGCCATCCAGGGGCTCGCCCTTTGGCAACGCCTCAAGGGCGGCATCAAGGATGCGCATGCCGTTCTCGAGTGTTTCGCCAAAGCGTTCTTCTTCCTGGCGCAGGACCTGGGTGACACGCTCTGCCATCGCGGCCAGCTCGGGATAGGCTTCGCCCATTTCTCCGACCAGGTCTGCGACCAGACGGTGGAAGAACGGCCTGGTCTGACCCAGCTTGTAGCCATGGCGCAGTGCGCGGCGGATGATCCGGCGCAGCACATAACCCCGGCCTTCGTTGCCGGGAATGACGCCATCAACGATCAGAAACGAGCAGGCGCGGATATGGTCAGCGATGACCTTGAGCGAATTGTTGCCAAGGTCCTGAACACCGGTCTCGCGGGCAGCCGCCGCAATCAGGCGCTGGAACAGATCGATCTCGTAGTTGGAATGCACACCCTGCAACACGGCCGACACCCGCTCGAGCCCCATGCCGGTATCCACGCAGGGGCGCGGCAGCGGTGTGAGATTGCCGTCGACATCACGGTCGAATTGCATGAACACGAGATTCCAGATCTCGATGTAGCGGTCACCATCCTCATCGGGCGATCCCGGAGGCCCACCGGCCACATCCGGGCCGTGGTCGTAGAAAATTTCAGAACACGGGCCGCAGGGACCGGTATCGGCCATCTGCCAGAAGTTATCGGAGGCATAGCGCGCCCCCTTGTTGTCACCGATGCGAATGATGCGCTCGGCAGGTACGCCCACCTCATTGGCCCAGATGCCCCAGGCTTCGTCATCCTCGTGATAGACCGTGATCCACAGCTTTTCATGGGGCAACCCGTACACCTTGGTCAGCAGTTCCCAGGCAAAGTGAATTGCATCACGCTTGAAATAATCACCGAAACTGAAATTGCCAAGCATCTCGAAAAAAGTGTGGTGCCGCGCGGTATAGCCGACATTTTCGAGGTCATTGTGCTTGCCGCCCGCACGCACGCAGCGCTGCGCCGAGGTCGCGCGCTTGTAGGGGCGGGTCTCGCGTCCGGTGAAGACGTCCTTGAACTGCACCATGCCACTGTTGGTGAACAGCAGCGTTGGGTCATTGCCGGGCACCAGCGATGCCGACGGCACCAGCGTATGCCCCTTGGACTGGAAGAACTGCAGGTATTTCTGACGTATTTCGGACGATTTCATGGAAGACACCAAGCTAACGCGCCTGGGATCGGCGCACATCGGACGATTATAGTTCAGCGAGGCGCAGCCTGTGCCTCGGCCCTGAGCGTGCCACCCCGCAGCACCAGCCGTCGGTGATCACCGGCAATCACGACATAAGGCGGTTGCACGACATGCGGCACCGGACGCTCCCCGGCCTCGTCTGCGACAAAGATCGCCGGCACGGCCATGCCCTCGGGAAACTGCAGCCATACGCTGCCCTGGCCGCTGAATACCTGCAGCGGTGCAACCTCCCGATCGCCGGACAGCGACCAGTCGAAGGCATAGCCCTGCATCTCGCTCCGGGCCTGCCAGGCAAGCGGCACGGCATCGTCATCCAGCCCGGTATCCAGCCAGCCCCCTGCGCAGGCCGACAGCATCATGCACCCCGCCACCACCAACCCGACACGCCCGGCCTGGCGCACCTCGGCCATGACATGGCGAGGGCGTCGATTGGCGCACCTGCGCATGAGCGACTGATTTTCATCCTGCGCCATCCTGACCCATCGCGCTCGGGCGATGTGAAACTGCCTGCTCTTGGTACACTGCATCCGGCCTCCTGATTTCAATACTGAACGAGGCACCATCTTGGCGGCATGGCGGGATTGCGGCAATCGGCAGTTTTGACAGTTCCCACCCCTTGCCTGGCCGTCTGCGCTATGGCAAAGTAGCCCATAGCCTCGCTGGCGGTCATCGCTGCCAAGCCTTCCCTACATTCTCGACCGCTCGCCATGCAACCCGTCGCACATACCCTGCGCAGGGCATTTTCCCTGCTGCTGGGGCTTTTTCTTTTCGGCATCGGCATCAGCCTGATGGTCAAGGCCGCCCTGGGCATTCCCCCCTGGGAAGTCCTGGCGCAGGGGATCGCACTGCGCACCGGCATTCCATTCGGATTGGCCAACAACATCCTCGGGTTGGCCGTGCTGCTGCTCTGGATACCGCTGCGCCAGAAACCCGGCATCGGCACCATTGCCAATGCCCTGCTGGTTGGCCCCAGCGCCCAGCTCGGCCTTTTCCTGCTGCCTGTCCCCGGCACGCTGCCGGTGCAGATCCTGGTCTTTGCCGCCGGCATGATCATCCTGGCCATCGGCACGGCGCTCTATATCGGCGCGCAATATGGTCCCGGTCCGCGCGACGGCCTGATGACCGGCCTGCATGCCCGCACCAGCCGCCCCATCTGGCAGGTTCGGGGCAGCATCGAGCTGGTCGTGATGGGATTCGGTTGGGGCCTGGGCGGCGACGTCGGCTGGGGCACCCTGCTGTTTGCAGCCGGCATCGGCCCCCTGTGTGGCGTCACCCTGCCACTGCTGGCACCACACATGTATCGCAAAAAATCCTAGAACGGCCCCTTGAATACGAAAAATGCACCCGCGCAGATCAACGCAAAGCCGACGAGGTGATTGAGCGTCAATGCTTCTTTCAGGTACAGCACCGAAAAACCGGCAAACACGACCAGCGTGATCACCTCCTGTATCGTCTTCAGCTCGGCCGCTGAATAGACAGCGTGCCCGATACGGTTTGCCGGCACGGCCAGGCAATACTCGACCAGCGCCACGGCCCAACTGATCAGGATGACCTTGACCAGGGGACTGTGGGGAAATTTCAGATGCCCGTACCAGGCGATCGTCATGAACAGATTGGAAAGGCAGAGCAGGAAAATCGGGAAGAATTTTTGCATGGCGCACCTACGCAACAATCGACACGTCACCGCCCGAACAGGCAGCACCTGAAGCAGCATTGAAATTGAAAAAGCCCGCACATTTCAGGAATGTACGGGCTTTTTTGCTTGCACTGATGAATCAGTGCTGGAAATTCTGGTAGGCGATACTGGATTCGAACCAGCGACCTCCACGATGTCAACGTGGCGCTCTAACCAACTGAGCTAACCGCCTAGCGAAGAACAGAATAATACACTGTTTTTTTCGTTCGCGTCAAGTGGCATGGAAAAATTTTCAGGCCCTCCATTTCCGCAGCGACCCTGCGTGAATCCAGCCAAGCCCGTACCCAACCCGCTACCATACACAGGCCCCTTCTGTACGCCTGCCCATGTGCCGTACGTCAACTCGACCCCAAGGAGAAACAAGCATGCCTGCAACGACGGATCGTCATCCCCCCCATCCTGGCCCGGTCGCCACCTTCGAGAAAATCAGTGCCGACTGCCGACAGGAATGGGCAGCCTATATCCAGCATGACTTTGTTCGCCAGTTGGGTGCCGGCACACTGCCTGCCGAGGCATTTCGGCGCTACCTGAGGCAGGACTACCTGTTCCTCGTGCACTTTGCCCGAGCCTGGGGCCTGGCTGTCTACAAGAGCCGCAACATCCGTGAGTTGCGTCAGGGTCTGGACAGTCTGAAGACCATCGTGGACATCGAAATGGGGCTGCATATTGAATACTGCACCACCTGGGGCATCACAGAAGATGAACTTGCTGCACTCCCCGAAGCGCGTGCCACCATGGCCTACACGCGCTACGTACTGGATGCCGGCCAGCGCGGCGATCTGCTGGACCTGCATGTCGCGCTGGCTCCCTGCCTGATCGGCTATGCAGAAATCGCGCAGTGGCTGCAGGACCAGCCGTTTACGGTCAGGGATGCGAACCACAATCCTTATGCAGCCTGGATAGATATGTATGCCAGTGCTGAATTCCAGCAGGCTGCCCACGCCGAACGCACATGGCTGAATGACCGACTGGCCGAAATCGGCCCGACCCGCGCAATCGAACTGACCGAGCTGTTTCGTGATGCCACCCGTCTCGAAATCGACTTCTGGCAGATGGGATTACAGGGTGAAAAGCAATCACATGACAACTGATTCATATACAGAAAAGTCATAAGCTCATCCCAACGACGACCATATGACGCAGGCAGGATGAGGGGTATCATCGCTACTCGCTTTTTGCATCGCACCATACCTGACCGCAATGACCCCTGCCCTGCGCCGCTGGCTGCAATCCCTACGACCCGAAGCGTTCAGCATAGATCACAGGGAAAAATGGCGCGCCCTGATCGGTGCCACCCTCGGCATCATGATCACGGCAGGCCTGAGCTACCAGTTCAACGACTACTCGGCTACGCACCATTACTGGTTGGTGGCCTCGCTCGGTGCCAGCGCCATCCTGATTTTCCTGCTGTACTCCAGCCCATTGGCCCAGCCCTGGTCCGTCGTCGTCGGCAATACGCTGGGCGCTGCAGTCGGCATCACCTGCGCCATCCTGATTCCAAATCCGGTGCTGGCGCTGACGGCGGCAGAGGCAGCGATCATTCTGCTGATGTTCCTGCTGCGCTGCGTACACCCACCCAGCACGGCCATCGCCCTTTTTGCTGCCCTCTATGGCATAAAGGACTACAGCTTCGTACTCTTTCCCATTCTTTTTGATTCATGCGTGCTGGTCGGCCTGGGCATGATCTACAACACGCTGACAGGCAAGCGCTATCCCCCCCTGAAGCTGCCGGCGGCGGCGCAATCCCCGGTCCTGGACCATCCGGGGCGCTTCAGCGCCGAAGACCTGGATACCGCTCTCGCGCGATACAACCAGGCGCTCAACATCAGTCGGGAAGACCTCGAGCATTTGCTGGACTATGCCGAAACAGCATCATTCCAGCGCACACTCGGAACCCGTGCCTGCTCGGCCATCATGAGCCATGATCCCATCAGCATCGGCCCGGAAGCCTCGCTGCAGGCCGCCTGGACGCTGATGCGTCAGCACCGCATCAAGGCTTTGCCAGTCATTGATGCCGAGCACCACGTCGTCGGCATCATCACCGTGTCCGATTTCATGCAACAGGCCAACCTGGACGAACCGGACACACTCGGTGCCCGCATCAAGGCCTTTATCCGCCTGCCCGGCAAGGCGGCAGCCAGCAAGCCTGAGCGGGTCGGCCAGATCATGACCACCCCGGCCGTGACCGCCCATGCCGACCAGCCGATGGCCGCATTGATTCCGCTGTTCGGCGAGGGCAGGCACCGCCATATGCCCATCGTCAACGAACAAGGGCAACTGGTCGGGATGTTGACTCAGTCCGACCTGCTGCTGGATTTGTACGCCAGTATCAGGCCGACACAGGCAGGCTCGGAACCGTCCTATCAATAGCGATAGCTCAGCCCGGCCGTGATGCTGCGGCCATTACCCTGCAAGAACGTAGGTTGCTGGGCCGCAGGCGGTTGCGCGCCGATCTTTCCCCGTATGACATAACTGCTGGCATAACGACGATCGGTCAAATTATCCGCCTGCACCCAAAGCCGCCATTGGGAACTGGGCTGATAATGCACGCTGAAACCCAGCAAGGCGTAGGAATCCTGATAGATCGCCGCCGTATTGGCGTGATCCGTCGGCGTGTCGGAAACCAGCCAGCGCACATTCGGCCCAAAGCGCCAGGCTCCACTGCGCAGCAATACCTCGGCACTCAGCAGGTTCCTGGGCACACCCGCGATCCTGTTGCCAGCGTACTCTCCGCCCCTGAAACGGAAATCACTGTACGTCCAGGCCAGACGATACTGCAGTCCCATCGTATCGAACAACGGGGCCACACCACTGACGCCTACCTCCACACCTTGATGCCGTGTTTTGTCACCATAGTTGAGCGTTGCCTGATTGTTGCCGCTTGCATCGAACATCGAAAGCAATTCATCTTCCACTTCGCTGCGATAGGCGGTAATCGACCATTCCCCTTCCCATCGAGGCTGGCCGTATTGCCCAACAGCCCCCAACTCCACGGTACGTGCTTTCTGCACGTCAAGGCGGGCTATTTTCGACGTGGCCGCAGCCGGATTATTGGCTGCGACATCACCATTCACGATCTCCCAGAATGTCGGTGCCTCATGACTGCGACTGTAATTGGCGAACAGGCGCAGGTCCTGTACGGGCGTCCAGTTCATCCCGATACGCGGCGTCAGATAGCGCCAGTCCTGATCAGTCTTGTTGCCCGTATCGCGATTGCGTGCATTGCGCTCCACCTGGCTCCACTTCAGGTCGCCTGACAGGGTCCAGTCAGGGGCAAAGCGCCAACTGGCCCCCGAAGACAGGTCAAGATTGCGCGCCGTCAGATCGTAGTTACCAAAGCGCTGCAGCCGTGAACCATTGACAGGGCTGACCGCATACAGTTTCCGATCCATGCTGCTGTTGGCAAATGACGCAGCCAGCCGGTAATCTACCTGCTCGCCTGCCTTGCCATCCAGCGACCATTGCGCTCCGGCCGTATCGCTGTCGGTATCCGTATAGAACGTCGGGTTCTTGAAGCTGTCATCGGTATTCTGCCAGTACACCCCGACAGTCTGGCTCAGACTCTCATCGCCCCAGCGCGACAGATTGGCCAGCCGCAACTGCTGCGTATGCCGGCGCGGATCGCGCTGATAGATATTCATCATCCGGTCCTGCGGGCTGTTGCCATCGCCCATGACGCCGCGCGGATCACTCCAGATCCAGCTCTTGGGCACCACATTCGGGATCTGGAAACGTAGATCCGTCCAGTTGAGATAGGTGCGATTCTCGAAACCGTTATCGAGTACGAAGCCCAGGTTGGCCTGCACACTGCCGCGACGCGACCGCGAATGGTGCCGGTAGCCCTTGTACCAATCCTGACTGGCGCTGATCCGGCCATCGGCTTTCTCACCTTGCCATCCTCCTGCAGCCTGGACGGCATATTTGCCGAAGCTGCCCGCCTCCACCCGCGCGGATGCGCGTTCGTCGGCCCCCGTCAGCGACTGAAAATCGATCTCTCCGCCCAGGGTTGTCGCCCCCGGTGCGATGGCGTTGGCACCACGCCGGGCACTGATCAATGCGGCATTGCGCGGTTCCAGCAGACCGATCACGAATGATCCATCCGCCTCGTTCAGCGGCAGGCCATCCTGCAGCAGCAACACGCCCCGGTTGACCGGATTGCTCTGGATGCCGGAACCACGAATGTTCAGGCGAGGCTGGTCAGTGCCACCAAAAAAATCCTGGATCACGATGCCTGGCTGATAATCCAGCGCATCGCGCAGCGTGGCCAGTCGGCCTTCGCGCTGCGGTTCCACCAGATTCGTGCCGCCAGGTACGCGCGCCAGCCGGGCACGCTCTTGCTGAACCGACGCACGCAATGCTGCATCCTGCTCTCCCTCGACACGAACCGGCTGCAGCACCGTCGTCTGTGCCTGCCCTGCCCCTGCCGCCATCAGCGAAGCCATCGCCAGCGCCCAACGCCCAGTCCTGTTTTTCTTGCTCATGCGACTCGCATGTCCGACGCCCGAACCTGCCATGCTTTTCCTGCTCCCGAAGATAATGACCGACATGACCCATTGCCACAGCCGATGTAAAGTCTGTTTGCGCCTGCGCATGCTTGGGAAGAGAAAACCGGGTCTGTCATGACCTGGGACACAGTACACTGAGTACCCAGTCAGGTTCACTTCGACACTTTGCCTTCAAAAGCAGGAACAAGAAACATTCTCGAAAGTGGATGATTGCAGAATGAGTATCTTTTACAAATGACAATAGTCAAGCAGGATTTCGAGCTTTTCCATGCCCACCAGTTGCTGTCGGAGCACCCCACGCTGGCAGGCCTGGATGCCCCTCTCATCGGTGCACTGCTGAACCAGGCACAGATCCGACACGCCAAGGCCGGGCAGACGCTGTTCCATGAGGGCGCACCCGCCCAGCACTACCTGCTGGTGCTGGCCGGACAGATCGAGATCGTCCGTTTCAGCGATTCGGGCGAAGAACGGGTATTCGGGCTGTTTTCCGATGGCCAACTGGTGGCGGAAACCGCCATGTTCATGCCGCACGGCCGCTATCCCATGAACGCACGGGCCCGCACCGATACGCGTTATTGCTGGCTCACTCGCGACGGCCTGCGCCAGGCTTGCCAGCAATCACCGGCACTGGCCATGCGCTATCTCGAAAACATGAGCATGCGCGTCTACAAGCGCATCAACGAAGTCGACTGGATTGCCCACAGTTCGGCCCCCCAGCGTCTGGCAGCCTACCTGCTCGACGAGCATGCCCGGCAAGGCCCGACCATCCAACTCCCGCTCAGTCAGCGACAACTGGCCTCGCGCCTGGGCATACGTGCCGAAACACTCAGCCGCCTGCTGACCAAGTGGCAGGAACAAGGCTACCTTGAAGGCAGGCAACGGCAGTGGACCTTGCTGGACATCCCCTATTTCCAGGGGCTGTCCACGGAAGCGCAGCGCGCGTTCTGAAGGCAGCCTCAAAACACCTCGGCCACCGTTTCGGCAAACTGCGAAACGGGTCGCTCCAGGCCGTAATGCTCACGCAATGTCCGCCCTGAGTATTCGCGCCGGAACAGGCCACGCGCCTGCAGCAGGGGCACCACTTCGTCGACGAACAGGTCGAAGCCGGTCGGAAACCAGGGCGGCATGACATTGAACCCATCTGCCGCTCCCGCCTCGAACCACTGCTGGATGAAATCGGCGATCTGATCCGGCGTACCTGACGGCGTCCAGTGCCCTCGCGCACCTGCCAGCCGCTGAATCAACTGGCGCAGCGTAGGCTGTTCACGCTCCACGATATCGACGATGACACGGAAGCGGCTCGATGTGCTCTGGGGCGCATCAAAATCGAGCGCATCAAGCGGAAAAGGCGCATCCAGCCGATGACCGCCCAGATCCACGCCCAGCAGATTACGCAGTTGCGCCAGCGAATACTCGGGCTGGATCAGTTCGTTCAGGGCCTCGGCATGCTGCCTGGCCTCGGCCGCAGTACTGCCGATATAGGGGCAGATACCCGGCAATATCCTGATCTGCGCAGCATCCCGCCCGGCTGCTGTCGCCCGTTTGCGCAGATCCTGGCTGAACGCATGGGCACTTTCGAGTGTCTGGTGCGCCGTGAAAATGGCCTCGGCATGACGAGCTGCAAAATCACGCCCCTCCTCTGACGAGCCTGCCTGCACATAGACCGGGCGTCCCTGAGGCGAACGAGGCAGATTGAAGGCACCCCGCACCCGAAAATGCGCGCCCTCATGCCCGATGGCATGGACCTTGGCATCTTCCGCGAAAATGCCGCTATGCTTGTCCACGATCAGGGCATCATCTTCCCAACTGTCCCACAGCGCCGACACCACGCGGACGAACTCATCGGCCCGCTGGTAGCGCGCATGCGCGTCGGGATGCTGGGACAGGTTGAAATTGGCCGCCGCACCTTCCGCCGATGTCGTTACGATATTCCAGCCTGCACGCCCACCGCTCAGATGATCCAGCGTCGCAAACAGACGGGCCAGGTTATAGGGCTCGTAATACGAGGTGCTGGCCGTGCCGATCAGGCCTATCCGGTCGGTCACGGCGGCGATGGCCGAAAGCCAGGTAACCGGTTCGAAACGATAGCGCGAGCCATAGCGGATATGGTCTGCCAGCGAAGGCGAGTCGGCAAAGAAAATAGCGTCCAGCCGGGCCGCCTCGGCCTGCTGCGCCAGGGCCTGGTAATAGCGTATGTCGAGGGCACGCTCCGGCACGGAGTCAGGATGCCGCCAGGCCGCCTCATGGTGTCCGCCCGGATAGATGAACAGATTAAGACTGAGTTGCCGCGATTGTGTCGTACCGCTCATGATTCGCTCCGCGTCGGCGTATGCACGATACGACCCGTCAAGTCCTGCGGCATGCGCAGCAGATTCAGGATCGGGCACCAGTGCTCGACAGCGTCGTGCAATGCCTTGATTTCATCGGGATCGGCGGGCGACGACACATATACCGTATAGCGGATATTGTGCGGATAGAACGGCACCGCCTCATAGCCGGGCCGGCCACCGCGCGGATCCTGGTCCGCTTCGATCTCGACTTCCAGCCGATCCAGAGGAATCTGCAACTCGGCCGCCTGGATCAGGAAGATATGGGTCAGACAACTGGACAACGCGCCCAGCAGCAATTCCGGCGACGAAGGCCCCAGGTCGTAGCCGGCAAAATCGTCGGGGCTGTCGCTGATGACCTGATGGTCGCGGATACGGATGCGACGCACACCGCTGCGGCCCTCCGCCGTTGCCTGTGCCCTCAGCACCAGCGGCGTGACAGTTTGTGGATCACGGCCCAGGCGAACCAGCCAGGCTTCCCGCTTCTGCTGCAGATACTCTCTCAGATTGCTCATTTGCTTGCTTCCATGACAGGGATAATCGGTCTGGGCACCCTACAGGCGTGCTCCAGGAAGTGGCTCGACGGGACGTCGGGCCATGGTGTCCAGCACATCGGAAAGACTGCCACTCGACAAGGCCGCCACAGCGGTATCGCCGGGTCCGCACATGCTGTCGGGACGACTCCATCCCTGCGCATCACGTGCCGAGGCAAAGGCCCGCAGCCAGCCCTGCCTGTCCACCAGGAATGCAGCCCCGGACAACTGGCCCGGCACCACGCCGGCCAGCCAGCCATAGACCTGCCGGCCCCCGGGCTCCGTCGAGACACACTCAGCCTCGGCCGGCATGCCGGCACCGGGCGGCAACAGCCATACATCGACCAGACGCGGATCGGGCAGCGCTCTCGTGGCAACGGCTGATGCGCCCCCATCCTGCACCGCGATCCGGACCGTCTGGCCGCGCAAGTCACTCAGGAAGCGGGCATGGGCCCATGCTCCAGTGCAGCGCAGAGACATGCCAGGTGCCGGCAAAGGCTGCAACCAGGCCTGCTCTCGCTGCAAGGTGGTGCCCGCAGCGGCAGCGCGCAGGTAATCCAGTATCTGCCAGACCTCGGTTTCATTCAGACGTTGGGAGAAGGCATGCCCTGCGGCATACTGCACATGGCCGTACAGTTCTCCGGCCGGGCGGGTCTCGAACAGGGCTGCCCCCAGCATGGTCGGCCAGCGTGCCATGCCTGCCGCTTTCCGGACAGGCCCCTCATCCGGTACACCATGGCAGGCTATGCAATGCCGTTGGTAATTCACCTGCCCCAGCGACAGACCGGCAACGTCGAAAGCCACGTCCGGCTGACGAAAGGAATACACCGAGGCAGGTGCCAGCAACAAGGCGGGAGAAGGTATCGGCCGATACCCCCACAGCACGGTTGCCAGTGCCAGCAGCATCCACCCCAGGGGCCCGCTGGACGTCCGCCATGCCAGCCATACACAGCCCGATGCCAGCAGCAGCGTCACCAGCAGCCATGACGCCTGGCGCAGCGCCGAGCCGGCCACCGGCACGGCTGGTTCGGGACGCCATGTCGACACCCAGGCAGGATGCAGATCCAGCAGCGATGCCATACCCGGCAACCAGCCCTCGGCACCGGCCCCCAATACCAGCAGAATCTGCCAGGGCACATTGCCCGGCGTCATGGCTGCCGCATAGGCAGCCGGCCATGCTACGGCACTGCCGGCTGCCAGCCCAAGGCCGGCCACGCCGAACCGCCAGCGGGTGCGCCCCGACCACCGGAATGCCAGCAAACCAGCCAGCAACAGGCCGATACCGCCCCAATGCAGCCACCGCAGGCCCAACGCCAGCTCTATCATCCAGACATCCATGGCGGGCATTACCAGGAGTCGTCCAGCCCCAGCAAGGTCAGGGCCCGGTGCCGGAGTTCTGCCAGTGCCGGTTCGCCACGCTTGCGCGGATACGGCAGGGAATTGCCGATTTCACCCAGTATCCTGGCAGGCCGATCCGACAGGACAATGATCCGGGTCGCCATGAAGACGGCTTCTTCGACATCATGCGTCACCAGCAGTGCGGTAAACCGGGCTTGCTGCCAGAGCGAAACGATCTCGGACTGCATGGTGAGCCGCGTCAGCGAATCCAGCTTGCCCAGCGGTTCGTCCATGATCAGCACGGCCGGATCATTGACCAGGGCGCGGGCCAGCGCCACACGCTGCGCCATCCCGCCCGACAACTGATGCGGATAGGCGCTGCCGAACTGTTGCAGGCCCACCAGAGCAAGCGCCTCGCTGATCCGGTCATTTTCCTGTCGCAGCAGATTACGCGCCTCCGGACCCAGAGCCACATTCTGGCGCACAGTACGCCATGGAAACAGCGTCGGGTCCTGGAACACCACCACGCGGGAGGGATCGGGCTGCGTGATTTCCTCGCCATCGGCCTTGATGGAACCTGCCACCGGACTTTCAAGCCCGGCGATCAGCCTGAGCAACGTCGATTTTCCGCAGCCACTGGGGCCCAGCAAGGCCACGAACTCACCCGGCTGGATATCCAGACTGATGTGATCCAGCACGGGCAGTGTCGCCCCTTCCAGGTCGAACCGGTGACTGACATCATGGATATCGAGATGCGCGCCCTCGACAGTTGTTGCCGCTACCATTTCACCACCCCCTTCTGCCATGCCAGACTACGGTCCCGCACATGGAACAACAGCGTGATCAGGCCGGAAAACACCAGCGCCATCACGATCAGGGCACCATACATGTTGGCATACGAAGCCCAGCCCTGGGCCCACGACAGATACCAGCCCAGCCCGGACTTCACGCCCATCATCTCGGCCGCCACCAATACTGAAAAGGACGCCCCCAAGCCCATGAAAAGCCCCACGAACACATGCGGCATGGCGGCCGGCACGGCGACCCGGACGATCAGGAACCAGGGCTTCGCGCCCAGGGTCCGCGCCACATCGTAGAAAGCCTTGTTGACACTGACCACGCCCGACCAGGTCAGCACCGTGACCGGAAACCAGGTTGCCAGTGCAATCAGGAATACCGCTGCCGCCCAGCCGCTGGGAAAGAAGAAAAAGGCCATCGGCAACAGCGCCGTGGAAGGAACCGGCCCAAGAAAGCGCAGCACCGGATGAACCCAGTAGCCAAGCGCCCGCGACCAGCCGATCGCCACCCCTGTCAGGAATCCTGACAACGCGCCCAGGACAAAGCCGTTGAACAAAAGCCAGAGCGAATTGAGCAGGCTGTCACCCAACCGCCGCCAATCCGAGGCATAGACGTCGATCAGCGATTGAGGCGGTGCAAAGAACGGTGCGGGCAACCAGGCCAGCTTGGCCGTCAGCAACTCCCATACCAGCGTAAAGAGTGCCAGCACCAGCAGCCACGGCCCTGCCACGCGCAGCCGCCGGGTGGCGCGCACCACGGGCTGCACAGGCAATGCGGCAATCGCCAGCCCGATACCCAGCAATACCAGCCCGATACCCAGTTCCCGTGTATAGCCCCACTCCGTAAAACCGACCTGAACGTTGGGCCAGAGCAGCGTTATCCAGCCAACAGCCAACCACAGTGCGGCAGCCAGGGCACCGATACGCCAGAAACCCTGCCCTGCCAGCCACCCGGCCTTCGTGGCAGCATCATGCCCCAGGCGACCTGCCGTTGCTTGATCAGACGAGGACATCGGGCACCACCGCAGCAGCATATTTCTGGACATCCAGGTTCGGATTCAGCACCTTGATGGTCTTGAGATCGGTGGCATAGCCGGCCACTTCTTCCCTCAGCTTTGCACCCGTGCTGGCATGCCCATGCGTATGGCTGCGCAATATGGCTGCCACGCGCTCGGCAGGCACCTTGGAGGGAATGTGCGGAGCGAAAATCCTGGCCGACTCATCAGGATTCGCAGCCGTCCAGCGCTGTGCATCGATCACGGCACGGGTGATCGCGGCAGCGGCATCTGGATCCTCGCGCACCAGTTTGCCCCCCAGCCCCAGCACGCAGCAGGTACGGTTGGCATATTCATGTTCGAGATTGGTGGCGATCTCCTGCAGATCGTTGTCCTCGCGCAGTGTATAGAGAAGCGGATCATCACCTGCGATGGCATCGACTTCGCCCTTGCGCAGCGCCTCGCCAAACAAATCCTGCGGAAACTGACGCCAGTCGACTTCTTCCGGATCGATCCCCAGTTGTGCCACCCGGATGGCAAAGAAATTCTTGACCGGACTGGCCTGGTCCGTGACTGCCACGCGCTTGCCACGCAAATCCTGTACCTGGCGAATATCCGAATCACGCGCCGTCAGCAGACGCATGCAACCGCCATGCGTGCCTACGGCCAGTTTGACATCGAATCCCTGCTCCAGCGGCTTGAACCAGCGCAATGCCATGCCGATGCCGCCATCGGCATGGCCCGTGGCAATCGCCTCCAGCAACTGATCCGTGGAACCGCTGAAATTGATGCGTTCGACTTCCAGACCATAGCGGTCGAAAAAACCCTGCTCCAGTGCCACCGAAACAGGCGACTGGCAGACTGCCGTGGGGCTCCAGGCAATCTTGAACTTGCGCGGGGCAGCCCCCTGCGCCCAGGCTCGCGCGCCCATGAAACCCAACGGCGCACTCAACCCGGCTGCCGCAGCCACTTGCAATAGCCGACGGCGCGACACGAAACCTGCATGATGAATCGACGATTTATCCATGACGTCACATACTCCCAATCTGAAAAATTGCTACAAAACCTGTAACTGGGAATTCTGCGAGCCTTGGAATTGAAAACAAAATACAAGATTTACATATCCTTAATTAAACATAAACTCATTCTGTATAATCTGCGCACGCTGGAAGCACGATAAAAAAAATGCCCAGCCCATCATCTACGACGAGGATTTATGAAACTCTCCACTCTGGCTGCAGCCATTGCCGGTGCAATCGTGGCAGGTGCCGCGACCTCCTACTATTATTCCCAGAGCGGCTCTGCCGCAGCCGGCAGCAACGAGGCCGTCGTCCTGCAATTCGACCAGGGTGTCGCAGGCGAACTGACCAGCAAGAGCTACCCCAACTACAGCAACGGCGTGCGCAGTGCCCTGTTCAGCGTGCAAGCCGAAAAGAACCAGATCGTCAACCTGGCCGTGACCGGTGCCCTGCGCGCGCAGATCAGCGTCCACCACAACGGCCAGATGGTCATCCAGAGCAACGACGGCCGTGGCGGCTGCGGCAGTTGCGGTGGCTATGACCGTGAAAACGCCACCGAAACCACGTTGAGCTTCCGTGCCGAAGAAGCCGGCACCTACGACATCGCCGTCAGTGGCATCGACGCCCGTGCCTACGGTCCGTTCCGCCTGACTGCCAGCGCCATCAAGCCCTACTCCGGCGAAGCGCTCAAGGCCGACCAGAGCGTCACTGACTGGGCCACCGGCAAGGAACTGGAATACAACCTGGCCATCGAGAGCGACGGTATCTACACCATCGACATGCGTGCCAACCCCAACGAGCGCCTGGACCCGTACCTCACGCTGCTCGACGCCAACGGCGTAGAGATCATCAGCGACGACGACAGCGGCGGCAGCCTCAACGCGCGTGTCCAGACCCTGCTCAAGGCTGGCGAATACAAGATCAAGGCCGGTTCCGGTGACGGTCTCCAGAACTTCCAGGGTGGCTTCACGCTGCAGATCCGCGCGCTGCCGATCCCCGAGGAAAATCGCCTGCAACCGGGCGAAGCCCTGACGCTCAATGCGCCGGCGGCATCCAATGGTCTCTTCACCGGTGAGCGCCAGAGCTACACGCTGCAAATCGACGATCCCGCGCTGGTCAGCATCGATCTGAACACGCAGGGCTTCTATGCCGAACTGGGCCTCAGCAAGGATGGCCAGACCCAGGCCTCGTCACCTGGCTACGACAACCGCCAGCGCATCCGCAGCATCCTGCAGCCCGGCGCTTACAGCGTGACCATCGACGGCAGCAAGCAAAGCGGCCTGTTCACGCTGTCGGCCTCCTCGCAGCCAGTGCCTGACAACGCCGGCGGCGGTTCGCTGGCCGTGGATGAAGAACGCCATGCTGTGCTGCTCGAAGGCCTCGACAAGGATGTCTACACCATCGACATCGTACGTCCGGGTCGCTACGTGATCGACATGAGTGCGCCCTCGATCGACAGCTACCTGACGCTGCGTCGCAATGGCCGTACCGTGGCCGAAGATGACGATAGTGGCGGTGATCTCGACGCCCGCATCGAGACCAACCTCGAAGCCGGTCAGTACACGATCGAAGCCTCCTCGCTGGGCAGCAGCAACCGTTCGCAGGATTACACGATCTCGGTCCGTCGCAACTGATCAGCCAGTTGGCAGCCCGGTGGCGCAGCTTTCCTGCTGCGCCCCGACTGAACGGCCCAGAAAAAACAGGCCGGGCACTCTGTGCCACAGCCTGTTTCTCGCAAGTCATCACACCGCAGTCCAGTACCCACTGGCCTGCGGTGTTTTTTTCAGCGCGGTGTATGCACCATGACCCGGCGCACGCACTCTATGGTCCAGATCCAGATGGCCGTGCCGACGAACTCGGAAATGAACCCGTCCAGTCCGATATGCCACGGCACCGGCCCCACTCCCAGCAGCGGCAGCACGATGCAGTGCGCCCCGATGGTTGCCGTTACCCAGGCAAACGGAATACCCCACCAGGCACCGATCTTCGGGCAGCGCTCGACCAGCCAGCAAAAAACGAAGGCCATCACCATCGAGAACAGAATGTGAACACCGTTGCCACCCCAGTTGACGACAGTCTGGTTGAACATATAGTTCATCGAACCGGCATCGAATCCCATCAGCTCAAGCAGGCCAATGGGCGGTGGTACCGCCGAGGGAGGCCTGGGCGGCAGGATCGTTTCCACGCCGGACTTCACCATGGCAGAGATGAAGCCGGATACCAGACCGATCACCAGCAGGCGACCAAATGGCGTTGACGGCTGTTGCGTACTTTTCCATGCATGCATAGACCCCTCCCTCTGAAAAACCCTTCAGATCCTCAGGCGGTCGGCGATTTGCCCTGACCGGAGTGCAGCTCGGCGTGGGGTTGTGCCTCTTCCTGGGCCTCGTACAGTACCCCGCCGAGTGCAGCCACCAGCACCATCAGGCCCGTCCCCAACAGCCAGGACAGGTACCAGGGACCATAGTCGCCCAGTACCACGCCGAGGATGATGGCAAGGAATGCCAACCCCAGGAACACCAGATAGCGGATGAATATCTTCATGACCGTTTCCCCTCAATACGCATGATCGTCGGACTTGACGTGCTCGGCATCGACCTTGCCGCGCATGACCCAGAACGCCCAGCTTGTGTAAGTCAGAATCAGCGGCATGAACACGATGGTAAAGCCGAGCATCCAGCCCTGCGTCAGCGTGCTCGCCCCGGAGTTCCAGAGCGTCAGGCTATGCGACGGCTCAGTCACGGATGGCATGATGAAGGGGAACATGGCCGCCCCTACCGTACCGATCACCGCAATCCAGGTCACGGCACCCAGCCACCAGGCCACCAGCCTGCGATGCATGCGCAACGCCAGCAGACCCAGCAACATGGCTGCATAGGCCAGTCCCGGCAGCACCCACAGGATGGGATGTGCCGCATAGTTTGCCAGCAGGCCACCGCTGACCCTTTCCACGATCTGGTGCAGCGGCGTCTGTGCAACGCCGGCTGCCGGCCCCTGCACGATCTGGTAGCCATCCAGAAAGGAAACCCAGACACCGGCCACCGAGAACAGCACCAGGAATGCCAACCCGCCCAGCGCCGAAGCCTTGCGCGCACGCTCGGCCAGTTGTTCCTCACCGCTGCGCATCAGGGCATTGCCCCCCATGTAGATGGACAGCGCCACGGATACCAGCCCGCACAGGACGGCAAATGGATTCAGCAGGCCCCAGAAGCTGCCAGTGTAGTACGACGTGAGCCGCCAGTCGAAATTGAACGGCACCCCCTGCAGCACATTGCCAATGGCGGCACCGTAGATCAGCATGGGGACGAATCCGGACACGAAGAGCGCCCAGTCCCAGTTGTTGCGCCAGCGTGCCGATGGCATCTTGCTGCGGTATTCGAACCCCAGCGGCCGCACGATCATGCTCCAGAGCAGTACCAGCATGACGATGTAGAAGCCCGAGAATGCCGTGGCATAGACCAGTGGCCAGGCCGCAAAGATGGCACCGCCGCCGAGGACGAACCAGACCTGATTGCCATCCCAGTGCGGACCAATGATATTGAGCGCGATGCGCCTCTCATCATCGTTACGCCCCACGAAACGCAGCAGCGTGCCCACCCCCATGTCCATGCCGACCATGATGCCCAGCCCCATCAGCAGGACACCCAGCAAGAGCCACCAGGTTACGGTCAATACAAATGAGAGATCCATGATTCAGCTCCTGGATTGAACGTGGGAAACCGCAGCCGCAGGGTTCACAGCCACCCGGAGAGTCGGATCGTTGCCCGGGCCGCCCTCGGCACCTTCCGGTCCCTTGCGAATGGCGCGCAGCATCAGGAACATCTCGATCACGATGAAGATCGTGTACAGCAGGATGAAGCCCGCCACCGAGAACACCATGTAGGCCACGCTGTGCGTGGATGCCGCCAGCCAGGTCGGCAGGACCTCGTAGACCGACCACGGCTGCCGTCCCATCTCGGCCACGATCCAGCCCGCCTCACAGGCGATGAAAGGCACCGGAATCATCCATACCGTAAACCGCAGGAAACGCGGATACTGCTCGACCTGTCGCGTCAATGTCAGGAAGACGGCCATCACGAAAAAGCCCAGCATCAGCAAGCCTGCCGCCACCATGACACGGAACGACCAGAAAATGACCCAGACCTCCGGGATCGTATCCTTGGCCGCACGGGTCACATCCGCATCCGTGATCCGTGTCAGGTCACCTTCCGGCGCATAGCGCTGCACCAGCAGTCCGTAGCCGACGTCGGCCTTGTGCGCCTCGAACTGCGCCAGCGCCTCGGGATCGTGCGGATCCGAGCTCAGGCGCTGCATCGCCTGCACGGCGGGAACACCATTGCGTATTCGTACCTTGGCCTTTTCCTGCAGCTCATCGGCCGCCGGCAAGGTGCCGTCCAGCGAGTGTGTGACCAGGATCGACAGCAGGGCCGGCACTTGCAGCTCCCACAGGTTTCTTTCCTCGCTCTGTGACGGGAAGGCGATCGCGTTGAATGCCATCGGAGCCTCTTCGGCAGTCCACAGCGCTTCCATCGCCACCAGCTTGCTCGGCTGCGTATGCGCACCCACGTAACCGAGGGCATCGCCCAGGGTCAGCACACCGGCCGTGCCCAGCACGCCGAACAACGACGCCACGCGGAAAGAGCGGCGCGCCACTTCCATATGACGCTTGCGCAGCATGTAGAAGGCACTGACACCACAGACGAAAATCGCAGCCGTGACATAGCCGGCCAACACCGTATGCACGAATTTGGCCTGGGCGTCGGGATTGAAAAAGAGGGCCGAGAAGCTGCTCAGTTCCATCCGCATGGTGACCGGATTGAACACGGCCCCCTGCGGGTGCTGCATGAACGAGTTGGCCACCAGAATCCACAGTGCCGACAGGTTCGACCCCAGTGCCACCAGGTAGGTCACCACCAGATGCTGGGCTTTGCTCAGACGATTCCAGCCGAACACCATCAGGCCGATGAACGTGGACTCCATGAAGAAGGCCATCAGCCCTTCGACCGCCAGCAGCGTACCGAAGGTATCACCGACGAAACTCGAGTAGTAGGACCAGTTCATGCCGAACTGGAACTCCATCGTAAGCCCGGTCGCCACACCCAGGGCAAAATTGATCAGCAGTAATTTGCCCCAGAACTGGGCCATGTGCCGATAGACTTCGCGACCCGTCGTGACATAGATCGTCTCCATCACGGCGATGATGAAAGACAGGCCCAGCGTCAGCGGTACGAACAGAAAGTGATAAAGAGCCGTCGCCGCGAACTGCAACCGCGACAGATCGACCACCAGGTCATCAACCATGCGCCTTCCCCTTGCCAAAGTGCAATAGAACTACAGCGATCCATGATCGCTGCAATCGATAAAAAGACTTACGGAGTCCGTGCAGCCGGCACTGTGTCCGGATGGCAATGTGTCTGGTTGTCGGCACCGATGTCGCACGTCACACCGGGCATGTTTTCGAGATCCGTCACGATCTGCTGATCCTGTGTGGTACAGGCCGCCAGGGCCGCCAGACACAGGACACCAGGGAGCAGTATTACCTTCAGTTTCATGGATTGATTTCGCCTATGAAAGATTCTGCATGGATACTGCTTTCAGAAACTGACTGTAACTCAGCAGGCGCTGCTGTTCAATGGATCAATCGGCCATTTTTCCACCCACACTGGAGAATGACGATAAAAAAACAACGACACAAAACCAGGCTGGACTGTGCTGCATGATGCGTGCCATGCGATTGGGGGAATGGCTGGCCTGCAAGATTCCTAGGCGGTTTTCGACTCCAGCCAGGGAGGATCGAACGCGGTCACGGCAGGCACCGGCCCGCTGAAACGCTCGACCTCCACCAGGCAGCTATGGGCGGCACATCCCTGCCCCAGCTCCGAGGTACCGACATCGCGCGTCAGCACATTGGGATTGCCATGCTTTTCCAGCATGCCGTCGGCCTGCCGGGTATCATCCGGGTCAAATGTCGCGCCAGTAGGCAGCACGGCAACACCTCGGGCCACGCCTTCGGAGAGCGCCAGACTGGCCAGGCAGGCACCGCGCGGGTTGAAGACTCGCACGATATCCCCCTCGGCCAGTCCTCGCGACGCAGCATCGGCAGGATGCAGTCGCAGTACCTCACGACCATCGCGCTTGCCATCGCGACTGAGTCCGCTGCCATCCATCTGCCCATGCAGCCGCGTTTCAGGCTGGGGCGTCAGCAAATGCAGCGGATACGTCCGGGCCAGCGGTGCCCCCAGCCATTCCTCGGGATCCAGCCAGAGCGGATGCCCTGTCTGGCCCTCATAGCCAAAGCGGGCCACTTCTTCGCAGAACAGTTCTATGCGCCCCGATGGCGTCTTCAGGGGATGCCTGTCCGGATCGGCCCGGAACCGTTCGAACAGAAAGAAATCCCGGCCCGCCTCCGGCAACTCGTAGTAGCCCTTGCGCCAGAAGGTCTCGAAATCGGGTGCATCCAGCCCACGCTCCGCAAGCGCCTGCCGCATGCCCGCCCACAGCTCTGGCAACCAGGCGTTGGCAGCACGGCCTTCCGTAAATGCCTCGCGCCTGCCCAGCCGTTCGGCCAGGCTGGCAAAGATATCGTAGTCGTCGCGGGCCTGCCCTTCCGGCGGCAGCGCCTGGTGCATGGCCAGCAGAAACGGATCTCGCGAAGAGCCGCCGATATCGTTGCGCTCCAGCGTCGTGGTCACCGGCAGCACGATATCCGCATGACGGGCCGTGGCCGTCCAGAAATTGTCATGCACCACGACGGTCTCGGGACGACGGAACGCTTGCCGCAGGCGATTGAGATCCTGGTGGTGATGAAAGGGATTGCCACCCGCCCAGTACACGAGGCGGGTATCCGGATACACCAGACGCTGACCGTTGAAATCCGCCTCCTGACCCGGCTGCAGCAGCAGATCGGCCACACGGGCCACCGGAATCGAAATGCCGACCGGATTGGTCCCGACCGGCAAACCGATGATCGGCGAGTCGTAAAGCGGATTTCCCATCGCCCCCATGGAGCCATAGCCGAACGCAAAACCACCACCCGGCAAGCCCACCTGACCCAGGATACTGGCCAGCGCCACCAGCGCCCAGTAAGACTGCTCGCCATGACGCGCCCGCTGCAGACTCCAGGCAGCCGTCAACAGCACGCGCTTGCCCACCAGTTGCCGGGCCAGCGCTTCTATTTCGTTGGCATCGATCCCTGTGATCTCTGCCGCCCATGCCGGGCTCTTGGCCTGGCCGTCGGCCTCGCCCAGCAGATAGCGGCGCAACGGGCCAAAATCAGTGCAGTGCCGGGCCAGGAACACCTTGTCCTCCAGGCCATCACGTACCAGGCAGTAGGACAGCGCCAGGATCAGGGCCGTATCGGTATTGGGCCGCAACGGCAGCCACCGGGCCCCCACCGACGCAGCCACATCATCTCGCTGCGGAGAAATATTCCATACGCTGACGGGGCGCTTGCGTAACAGCGCCAGCCAGTCCTGCAGCCGATGCTGGCCGCCGCCGCCCGAATGGATTTCCCAGTTCTTGGTGGCAAGACCGCCAAAAGCCAGCAACAGGTCGCAATGCTCACCGATCGAGTGCCAGGTCGTGACCGGCCCGGCGACTGCTTCTACGGAGCCCAGGATGCGCGGCAGGAACGCCATGACCGCACCATAGCTGTAGTTGGTTACCTGTCCTGTGAAACCGCCCAGGGTATTGAGAAAACGATGCAGCAGGGTACGCGCATGATGCAGTCGGCCGGCACTGGACCAGCCATACGAGCCACCGAAAATGGCGCTGTTGCCATGGAAGGTACGAACCCGGTCCAGTTCGCTCGCCACATGATCCAGCGCGACATCCCATTCGACGGGAATGAAGTCGTCACGCCCCCTGGCTGCACCGCCATCACCCGCCAGCCAGCCGCGCCGCACCAGAGGCCTGGGAATGCGCAACGGCGAATGTTGCATCTCCGGCCAGACGTGGATCATCTGCCCCGGATGGGGGTCGTGCTCGAAGGGTTGCACGCCGACCAGACGCTGGTTCTGCACCTGGACACGGAACGCCCCCCAGTGAGATGCCGAACGCAGGATATCGGGGGTGGGAAGATCCGTAGTATGCATGACGCGAAGTCCCTGTGAGGCTTGGGAGCATGAAAGGGGACACAGTATATCGATGACGGTCATCGGACCATGACGATATTGCCACAGGAATGGTCTTACGAACCTGTAGTTATTAGGCTTGTCAACAAACTGGGGGTCTACCCCGTTAGCCCGTGTCGCTCCCGACATCGTGGATACCTGCGCAACAGGGCAAGCCAGCGGCATAACGCTGCAGCGACTGGCCCGAAGTCCGATTCCCGCTACATGGGATGCACAGCGGGTGCAGTACGGCGGCTCCTCCTGAGAGTCCGCCGCTACGTCCTATATCTGTTAGTGCACGGGTGCCACTGATTCAAGCAGTTGCACGATGACCTCCAGTTCTTGCTTAGACGCACAGCGCTTGCCATCCCGAGCACACTGTTCGGCAAGTGCTTCCAATGCATCTGGATGCTCGATAAAAAATTCTGCCAGTTCCAACGGCGTCTTTCCAAACGAGTCGCGCTGCCAAACCAGTCCTGGTGCCAACTCCATCATGCGGTTAACCGCATGCACATTCCCCGCCCAGCTCGCTGTATGCAGCGGTGAGCGCCCATCGTTCGTCAACCTGTCCAACTTGCACGGATGCTCCAGCAACGCATCCACGCAACTGTTCACACGGGATTTGCATGCTGAATGCAAAGCCGTCATACCTTGCCAGTCCTGCATTTCCGGGTCGGCTCCAGCCTGCAGCATGATCCATACCAGCTCGGTGTCCCCGGCCTCGGCCATCAGCATCAGCGGGGTTTGCCCCTTGAGATCAGGAATGTTCAGCTGTTTGGGGCTTTCCTTAGCCAGTTGCCCGAAAAATTGCCGCCAATGCCCCAGCATAGATTCGAATCGACGCACCTCGCCCTGCAGCCCAGTTGGAATCATATGTCGCATCAGCGGAAGCCTCTGCAAGAAGAGGGAGTGCATTTTGATCAGGCCCATCAGTACCGAGTTGCCGTCGACATCTGGCAGGTTTGATCTGAGCAACGACCGATTGGCTGTGATCCAATCTTTCTGGCCGCCATGATCGCCGGAGATGAACAACGGCATCAGCTCCTCGAACATTTTTTGACTCGCAACGCTGGCGCGGCGCTTCTCTACCGGAACACTAGGGTAGGGCTTGTACAGGATGTCCCAGAAGTAGGCCGAGGCCCAGCGTGCAGTTTCCTCGATAGGAGGAATTTTTTCGCATTCAGCCATCATTCCACCGGCCAGCATCTCTCGGTAGTATTTTTCGTGGTTGTTGGCGATCAGCTTCTGGTTGGCCACTTCCACCGCGAAACAGTCCCGCGCCACCTCGCCGCGCAGCGGCCCGTAGTTGCGCTCAAGCCCGGCCTCCAGCGCCTCCCTGAACAGCTTGCCTGCTCCATCGAAGTCATTGCAGGCCAGCAGGTGTTTGGCCTTGTATTGCATGATGGCGGCCTTCCATAGCTCATATCCTTCGCTGGACTCAGCTTCGTCGAGCAAGGCTTGAACCTTGGCTTGCGTGTCTTTTGGACGATGTTGGCGCTCACCGTTCAGGTAGCTATCGAGTTCCTGAAGAATCGCTTGAACAATTTGAGCGGGTGTGTCTGCAAGATCACGCAACCGTTGTGTAGCCGCTTGTTTCGCGAGCGGGCCAAGGTCGGAGTTCTGCACTACCTGAGTGATCACCCAATAGCGATGCTCGCCTTGCAGGGCCCGCCAAGGAGATGAAGTTTTCATTCGTTCGACCAGACGCAATTCACTGCTTATCTCGTCGGCAAATTCAGCAACGCGTTCAACATTGCGCTGAATAATAGGTAGAGCTGATTGCGCATCGAGCGCGATGCAATCTTCAAGTTCTGCCCCCCCCTGCATCTCGTAAAAGCGGCGGCTCAGCATATGTGCGAGAGCCTGGTGGGCTGTTTCCCGACGCGAAGGCAGGATGGAAAGAACCAGGCCGTGTTTGTCCCACTCTGGCAGATGTTGCTCGAACCAAATATTTTCTTCGGCCTCACCTTGATCCCCGCAATGACGCCAAGCATCAATGGTCAGGTTGTAGACAAGCTTGTAGAGGGCAAAAAGTTGCAGCAACTTGTTTTGATGAGGGTCGGCGCACTGTCGGTCAACTCCCGGACAGAGGATTTTGAGTAGGCGGATATAGCCATCTTGCACCGCTCGCGCGATCAGCAAACGCTGCCGAATAGTGCGCAAAGAAGGGGTTGCGTATCGCTCCTCCAGGCACCTGACGAATTCAGCTTGCACGTCCTCATCAACGCGGCCATCCAGAATCGCTTCCAGGCACCCCGGTTGAGTTATAGGGATTTCTAGGCGCAGCTTCTCGGCGGTGTGTTCTTTGCGTTTCACGAATTCCAGGGCATCGGCAAACTGCTGCGCAGGCGTGCAACTGCTGTCCAGTGAGAAAGCCCCCTCGCAGACCAGCACCGAGCCATCCGAAAAATACTTCTCGATGGTATCGGGGCGGATCGGAGTTGCGTTACGCCAGTTGTACAAAGATCGCCGCAGGCCATCATGGCCGCCATCTGTGGATTCACTGCGTTCATCTGCAAACTCTTCCAGAGGCATCCCCAGCAGATCCAACAGCCAGTCCACCACCTGAGCTACCGGCAAATATAGACTGGGTTTGCCAGCTACCTTGCAAAGCTCAGGTAGATACCAGAAGCGCCCACCTTGCATGCCCTTGTCCAAGGGTTGCGCAAGGCTCCAGAAGCCCACGAGACGTGCTAATCCGGGCACATAGAAATGGCCAAGTAGCGCCCAGAGAACTTGGCGTTGATCGGCACCAAAAGTCCAGGTATTGAGCTCAAGAACCTTGTAGGTATTCGCAAATTCCATAAAGTTGCGGAGAGCATCCACACGCGCTTGTGGATCCATATCCAGAGCATCGAAAATGGCCTGTAGGATTTCCTCGCCCATGGCCTTGTGGGTCTCAAGGCTGGTCTGCCCAGTCGCGAACTTACTCTTTTTGGTTGTCGGATAACGCTGGCCCCCAAGACTCTGATGAATTTCTAGCAAGATGGCTTCGGGCAATGGCAGAGTGCTCATAGAAGTTGGCCCTTCGTGTTGTTGAAATTGTGGTCATTCTTAACAAAACCGATCACCTAATCTCTGAAAAATCCTGTAGCCCCCCCCCCCCCCGCAAAGCAGCAAGAGGGGGGGTATGCGATGCTTCATATCGTGCAAACCATCTCACTGACATCCTTTGCGGACCCCAACTTATGGAGTCCGCATCATGCACAACCCAGCCTCCCTTGTTATCAACTGGCACCTTACCGAAGCCTGTAACTATCGCTGTAAATACTGCTACGCCGCCTGGAGCGAATCCAGTTGCCGGCGTGAGCTAATCCGCGATCCTGAGAGAACTACAACACTGATAAATGAGCTTTACCAGTTCTTTCGGCCAAGCAACCGCATTAATCCGTTGGCCAATCGACTGAACTGGAGTTCCGTGCGACTCAATCTGGCCGGTGGCGAGCCATTGCTGTACGCAAACAAGCTACCTTCTGTCATTCGTCAAGCTCGTGACCTTGGCTTCGAGGTTTCTTTGATCAGCAACGGCAGTCATTTGACTGATGCGCTGCTGAGCCAAATTGCGCCGCAGTTAACTTGGTTAGGCATTAGCATCGACTCAGGTAGTCCGGCGATCAATCGTTCCATTGGCCGCGTCGACCGTCGTGACGAACTGCTCAATTTGGAAGGCCTCGCGGCCAGTCTGACTGTGGCTCGCCAGTCCAATCCAGGTCTTCGTATCAAGATCAACACCGTAGTCAATCGGCTCAACCACGGCGAAGACCTCAGTTCCTTAATCCAGCGCCTCGCCCCTGAAAAGTGGAAGGTCCTGTGCATGCTTCCTGTGGTGAATCAACATCTGGCCGTCAGCGACGAACAGTACGCGGCCTTCGTCGCCCGTCACCAAGCTTTTGATCGCATCCTCTGCGCCGAGGACAACAAGGACATGCGCGAGTCATACTTGATGATTGATCCCCATGGGCGCTTCTTTCAAAACAGCCCATTGGTTACAGGCCAGGGCTATGCCTACAGTCGCCCAATTCTCGATGTTGGAGCAAAAGATGCGTTTGCTGAAATGGCCTTTGACCATGAGCGCTTCAGCGCGCGCTATATCCCGATCAACACGGAGGTAGGCGTATGAAATACTGCGCAAATAAAGACATCGACCAACTGATCCGACAGTTGGTTCGTCAAGGCTGGAGTTTCCAGCGTGGCAGCAAGCATGGGCAGCTTACCCACCCTGACGGACGTCCCAAGTTGACTGTGGCCAAGTCACCCAGCGACTTTCGCAGTTTGTACAATTTCCAGCGCGATTTGCGTAAGGTCACCTCATCTTCACCCCCTGAGCCTGCGTGACCAGCTCAACCTGCGCCGAGGATCGTTTGCAGCCAAGTTCTCGTGCCTTATCCGATCTCGGTGCTCGACCGACGCAGCAATTATTGCCAATAGCAACCAGCCATGCGCACACCCGCGCCAATGCTGGGTGTTTGGCCGGGAACGCTCACGAGGCCAAAGCCCGAAATCGCGCCAACACTGGGGGAATGAGCAAAAAAAACCCAACCGTTTCCGGCTGGGGTTTCATGTTGGTGGAGCCGGCGGGAATTGAACCCGCGTCCGAAAGTCCTCTACAGGCAGTTCTACATGTGTAGTCGATCTATTTGGATTTAACCCTGCACTTAGCGGATCGACGCGCCGGTGCAAGGCGATTCACGTAATTTAGATACGGCCCGTGTGACCCCAGACAATACCGATTCCTTGTGAATGACGCTGCAGTGGTTCGAAGCAAGCTTCTAGAGGGTTGCCCCTCTCCACCTAACCCAAGGACAGACTAGTGCAGCGGCACTGCTTAAGCAGCGAGTGCGAAACGCTCGTCGTTGGCGTTTGTATTTTTTCCAGTGGATTTACGAGCGAACTGGTGCTCGACATGCCCTGCTCTGCTTCGCGACCCCCGTCGAATCCGGATCGGCCCCTTGCGTGTTCATTGTAACGCGCAATGTGTTGTCTGTGTATTCAATCGCGGAAATTGTCAAACTGTAGTGGCAGATCGACATCAATCTTGCGAAACAGCGCCATGACAGCCTGCAGATCATCGCGCTTCTTGCCGGTCACACGCAGCTTGTCGCCGTTGATCTGAGTCTCGACCTTGAGTTTTTCGGCCTTGATCGCAGCAATCAGCTTTTTGGACACGGCCTGCTCGATCCCCTGCTTGAGCTTGATTTTCTGGCGTGCACCACCCAGGTTGACCTGGGGCGTTTCGGGATCGATACAGCGCGGATCGATCTTGCGCGCACTCAGGCGCCCACGCAGGATGTCCTGCATCTGGTTGAGCTGGAATTCGCTGGGCGCGATCTGCGTCACCACGAACTCATCCAGCTCGAAACTGGCATTGCTGCCCTTGAAGTCGAATCGTGTCGCCAACTCGCGATTGGCCTGATCCACGGCATTGCTCAGTTCGTGCTTGTCGACTTCCGACACCACATCAAACGATGGCATGGCTTTCCTCCTGATACATCATCTGTCTACGGCAAACCGACATCATACCGAAGGCGGCTCGAATCCGCCCATCACCTGCTGGCAGACCTGCAGCCAGGCGCGCGCAGCATGAGACAGGTAGCGGTCACGTGGCCAGACATGTGCAGTCTGCCAATACAGTGATGGCTTGACCAGCCGCGCAATCGACAGATCGTCGGTCTGCATGCGCCGCAACAGCGGCTCCGGCAACAGTGCCACCCCCAGGCCGGCCGAGGCGATCCCCGCAAGAAACTCCCAATGCGTGCTCTGGGTGGCGATGACCGGCTCGATGCCAGCCAGGGCAAACGCCTGCCGCAGACTGCGGGTCAGCGAGAACTCATCCGTCAGCATCAGCAGGGGGACCTCGCGCAGCATTTCCAGCTCCAGCGTCTTGCGTCCGTTCCAGGCCCAATCCCGCGTACTGACTGCGCAGATCGGATAGCGACCGAATGTCCTGACCGTCAGGTCCAGGTTGCCATTGACCGGCAACACAGTGGCCCCCACTTCCAGTTCGCCGGCAGCCAGGCGCTGTTCGATCTCGGGGGCAGCCTCCTCCCGCAATACCAGCCGTATACCTGGATAAGCCTGCCGGTAGGCCTTGATGGCACCGGTAAAAAGCAGATTGACCGTAGGTGGAATGCCCAGATGCAGTTCCCCCCGATCGAGTGCAGCCACATCCTGGACTTCGGCCGACAGTTGTCGTACCAGCGCCAGCGCCTGCTGCCCACGCTCGAACACGATCCGTCCCGTATCCGTGGGCGCAATCATGCGGCCTTCACGGATCAGCAAAGGTGCGCCGACTTCTTCTTCCAGTTGCCGGATCATCTTGCTGATAGTGGATTGGGTCACACACAGCACATCGGCAGCCCTCGTAAAGCTGGCCTGGCGAACTGTTTCGACGAAATACCGCAGCGCTCTCAGGTCCATGACACCACCATGAGAAAAACGAATCAGAAGGATGATTTTAAGTCATAAAAAATGACCTAGGGACTTCATATACTCGGTTCATCAGCCCGGCATGGGCATAGAAAACATACATTGCATTTCACGGAGACAAGCAATGACCCTCGATCGTATCCGCCATCCGGCGCTGCATGGCAAAGTCATGACCGCGACAGAAGCCGCCCGTTTCATCCAGAACGGCATGACCGTCGGCATGAGCGGCTTCACCCGCGCCGGCGACTGCAAGGCCGTCCCTGCTGCCCTGGCACAGCGTGCCGAGAGCGAGCCGCTGCGGATCACCCTCATCACCGGTGCCTCGCTGGGACATGATACCGACAAGATCCTGGCCGATGCCGACGTGCTGGCCCGCCGCCTGCCCTTCCAGGTCGATCGCACGCTGCGCCGCAAGATCAATGCCGGCGAGGTCATGTTCATCGACCAGCACCTGTCGGAAACTGCCGAACAACTGCGCGGCCACCATCTGGCCCCTGTCGATGTTGCCATCATCGAAGCGACCTGTATCACGGAAGACGGCGGCCTGATCCCGACCACCTCGGTAGGCAATTCGGCACAGTTCATCCAGCAGGCTCGCCACATCATCGTCGAAATCAACGAAAGCGTGCCGACCAGTTTCGAAGGCATGCACGACATCTACAACCTCGAAGCGCGTCCGCACCGCCAGCCGGTACCACTTACGGCGGCAGACCAGCGCATTGGCCAGCCCTATATCCAACTCGATCTCGAACGGGTGGCAGCCGTCGTGTTCACACGTGAGCCCGACAGCCCCTCCAACGTACTGCCGCCCGATGCAGACACCCGTGCCATCGCCGCCCACATCAATCGTTTCCTGGCCCAGGAAGTCAAGGCCGGCCGCATGCCGGACACGCTCTATCCGTTGCAGGCCGGCATCGGCACCATCGCCAACGCCGTCCTGCATGGTTTCGAAGACTCCGACTTCCACGGTCTGACCATGTACTCGGAAGTGCTGCAGGACAGCGCCATCGCACTGCTCGACAGCGGCAAGCTGGCCTTCGCCTCGGCCGCCTCCATGACGCTGTCTGGAGACGTCTACCAGCGCGTCATCGACAACATGGACTTCTACAAGTCGAAGATTGCCCTGCGTCCGCAGGAAATCAGCAATCTGCCGGAAATCGTGCGCCGCCTGGGCATCATTGCCCTGAATACAGCGCTTGAATTCGACATCTACGGCAACGTCAACTCGACGCACGTCAACGGCACGCACATGATGAACGGCATCGGGGGCTCGGGCGACTTTGCCCGCAATGCCCATCTGTCGATCTTCGTCAGCAAGTCGATTGCCAAGCATGGCGACATTTCCAGCGTGGTACCCATGGTGCCACATGTGGATCACACTGAGCATGATGTGGACATCCTGGTCACGGAAATCGGGCTGGCTGACCTGCGTGGCCTGGCACCTCGCGAACGTGCCATCCGCATCATCGACAACTGTGCCCACCCGGACTATCGCGAAGAGCTGCGCGATTACTTCAACCGGGCCTGCCAATACGCCGGGGGCCAGACGCCCCACCTGCTGGACGAGGCCTTTTCCTGGCACACCCGCTACCTCAAGACCCAGAGCATGAAACCGGCTCGGGCCCACCACCCGGTGCGCGAGGCTGAAGCAGCCCTGATGGACTGATACCCTCCATAACAACCGTAACCGCACCAGTCTGAGGGCTGTACGGGAAAGACCTTATCTGTGAGCCATCACATCGCTCAAGATGAGCGCTGACAACAGAAAAGCGCCAGTTTCCATGATTGGAACTGGCGCTTTTTTTCAGTGCCTGATGCAGTCAGGCTGTTCATGTCACTACCGTTTGCTCAACCGCCGAACGTGATGTAGATCTTGTAGATCACGCTGCCCATGGCCCCCAGCAGGCCCAGCCCCATCAGCGAGACCCCCAGGTTGCGTTCACGCAGACCAAAGCCTACAAGCATCAGAAATGCACTTCCGACAAGGATAATCCAGAACAGATTGATTCCCGAAAACATACAGTCGCCTCCCTGTTATTTTGCAAGATAGTTATACCAAATAAAAAGCCCCGCATGAGGCGGGGCTTTGCTGCCATGCCCGCGGCATGGCCATGCAACGGCTATGAATTACAGCGCGTTGATGTTGGTTGCCTGCGGGCCCTTGGCGCCTTGGGCGACGTCAAAGCTGACTTTCTGGTTTTCTTGCAGGGACTTGTAGCCGTCACCCGAGCGGATTTCCGAGAAGTGAGCAAACAGGTCCTTGCCGCCGTCATCGGGCATGATGAAACCATAACCCTTGTCTGCGTTGAACCACTTAACGATACCGGTTGCCATACTGAGTAATTCCTGTAAAAAATTTGGGCTTGCGCCCGACATGCATGAAGATCAAGGAAGGGACAGTAGAACAACTTCAGTACCAAAAAGGCAACCTGACACTGCATTGAACCGCAACTCTTGAAAATCGTGCAGAAGCACTATGAAGGCGGTTTACATTCTTGTCAATCGGTCTTGGCAAAACATGCGGGAAAACCACATGATCAGCCGGGATAAAGGCACTGCCCATCCGGGTCAAAGCGTTTAGAATGAACCCTTTTGCGAAAAAATTATGTGGTTCAAGAATCTACAGGTCTACCGTCTCCCCAGCCCCTGGAACATCACTGCAGAGGCGCTTGAAGCCCAGCTCGCAGCGCATGCCTACCAGCCTGGCAGCGGACTCGAAGCACAGCGCCTGGGCTGGATTGCACCACGCGAAGGTGGCGGCCTGGTGCACGAAGTCGGCCGTCAGTTGCTGATCGCGCTGCGTGCCGAGAAAAAGCTGCTGCCCGCCTCTGTCGTCAACCAGGTGGCCAAGGCTCGTGCCACCGAGCTTGAGGAGCAGCAGGGCTTCAAGCCCGGCCGCAAGCAGATGAAAGATCTCAAGGAACAGGTCACGGACGAACTGCTGCCCAAAGCCTTCAGCATCCACCGCGACACCCTGGTCTGGATCGATCCCGAATCCGGCTGGCTGGGCGTGGATGCTGCTGCCACCGCCAAGGCGGACGAAGTCCTCGGCCTGCTGCACAAGTCGGTCAGCCCGCTGCCGCTGCGACCACTGCATGTCATCCAGTCGCCTGCCGCCGCCATGACCGCCTGGCTGGCCAGCGACGAGGCACCCAGCAACTTCAGCATCGACCAGGATACGGAATTACAGGCGGCCGGCGAAAGCAAGGCCACGATCCGCTACGTCAAGCACACCCTCGACCCCGAGGATATCCGCCGTCACATCGCCTCCGGCAAGCAATGCACCCGACTGGCGCTGACCTGGGCCGACCGCATTTCCTTCGTGCTGACCGAGAGCCTGAGCATCAAACGGATCTCCCCCCTGGATGTACTCAAGGAAAACGCCGAAATCAGTGGCATGAACGACGACGAGATTTTCGATGCCGACATGATGCTGATGACCGGCGAACTGAGCAAACTGCTGGCAGATCTGATTTATGGCCTGGGTGGCGAGCAGCCTGCCTGAACACAGTCAGCCATCGCGTAAAGACAGGCCGGCCAGTACGGCTGGCCGATAAACAAGGAGACCGATCATGCAGGACGATGAACTGATTGCATTGTTGAAGCCCATCAAAACCGTTGCCATCGTTGGCCTGTCTCCCCGCGACGATCGTCCCAGCCACGACGTGGCACGCTATCTCCAGGCAGCGGGCCTGCGCATCATGCCTGTCAATCCAACCCTGCCTGCAGGCACCACCATTCTGGGCGAAACCGTACAGCCTGACCTATCATCGGCCGAGGCTGTGCTGGCTGCCGAGGGCCTGGCTCTGGATGTCGTGGATATCTTCAGACGCAGCGAGGATGTGCCCCCCATCGTGGAACAGGCCTTGCAAACCCAGGCCGGACTGATCTGGCTGCAGTTAGGTATCCGCAATGAGGCAGTTGCAGCAGCGGTCACAACTGCCGGTCGACGAATTGTCATGGACCGATGCCTGAAAATAGAATGGCGACGCCTGCTCGGCAGTACCTGAAAGCATAACGGCGGTCGCGCAAAGCGCACCGCCGTCTCAGACTCCCGTATCGGCCAAGCCCTCAGGTCGACATGAAAAACACCTTGCGTGCCGCCGGTTGCGAGGCGGAAGCATCTTCCCCGGATGCCTTCGCCACAGGTGCTTCCACCGCAGCGGGCTCGGCTCCCACCATGCGCTCGACATAGCGGGCAATCGTATCAATCTCGATATTGACCTTGCTGCCCGGCTGTAAACGCCCCAGCGTCGTGACTGCCTGGGTATGGGGAATCAGGTTGATGGAAATTTCGCAGCCACGATCCTGATCGGACACACGATTGACCGTCAGGCTGACACCATCGACCACGACCGATCCCTTGATCGCCAGGTAACGGCCCAGGTGCGACGGCACCATGATACGCAGTTCCTTGGACTCGCCCGCCTGATCGAAACGCGTCACGACACCGAGACCATCGACATGCCCTGACACCAGGTGCCCTCCCAAGGGATCACCTACGCGCAACGCCTTCTCCAGGTTGACGGCCCCAGGCTGCTCCAGTCCCACCGTCAGCGCCAGGCTCTCGCAGGACACATCGACCTCGAAACAGGGTGCCTGGAGCGCTACCACGGTCATACATGCCCCCTGTATGGCAATCGAATCACCAATCGCAACATCGGCAAGATCCAGCGAGCCCGCGTTCACGGTCAGATGCACGCCCATTGCGCGCTGGGCCGCCTCTTTTTCCTCGGCCTCGATGCGCTGGACATCGACGATCTGGCCCACGGCCGCCACAATACCTGTAAACATGTTCAGTCTCCTTCCACTGCACAATCCTGCGCCGGTATCGACGCCAGCCCCTGTACCAGGGATTGCCAGCGTACGGCATGACGCAAGCGCAGCCTCAGGTCATCTCCGACCCGGGCGTGCTCCATCCATTCGAAACGATCAGCCAACGATAGCCGGTCAAGCACAGCCAGACGTGCCACAGGCAGTCCAGGCCCCACCAGCATCGGTGCCACGTACCATAGTAATTCATCAATGCAGCCACTGCCCAGCAGCGCACCATTGAGACCAGCCCCGGCCTCGACGTGTACTTCATTGATATCCTGCTGTGCCAGCCAGCGCATCAAGGCAGGCAGATCGACCCGGCCCTGCCCGTCGGGCAAGGCAACGATGCGGGCACCGCGAGCTTCCAGGGCTGCCCGACGGGTGGACGCCCCGGAAGCCGTGATGACCCACACCTCGTCGCCATCCAGGATCCTGGCATCTGGATGCAAGCGCAGTTGCGCATCAACAACGACCCGTCGTGGTTGCCGGACAGTGGGCACATGGCGCACGGTCATGGCGGGGTTGTCCGCCTCGACCGTACCGATTCCTGTCAGGATGGCACAACTGCGGGCACGCCAATGATGTCCATCTGCCCGTGCAGCTTCGCCGGTGATCCACTGCGACACACCATTCTCGAGCGCACTGCGGCCATCGAGAGATGCGGCAACCTTCATCCAGACCCAGGGTCTGCCGTCACGCATGCGGGACACGAAGCCAGGATTGAGTGCCAGCGCTTGCTCGAGGCAAACCCCAATATCAACGTGAATGCCTGCATCGCGCAAACGCTGGATACCGCGTCCGGCCACCTGTGGATTGGGATCAAGCATGGCAGCCACTACGCGGCCAACCCCGGCTTTTACCAGCGTATCGGCACAGGGAGGCGTACGGCCAAAATGACTGCAGGGCTCCAGCGTGACGTAAACCGTGGCACCTGTCACATCATGGCCGCGTGCCGTCGCATCACGCAAGGCACAGACTTCAGCATGCGGCCCGCCCGGTGGCTGAGTCGCCCCCTGCCCCAGGATCCGCCCATCGCGCACGATCAGGCAACCTACCCGAGGATTGGGTGTGGTGCTGTAGAGAACGGCTTCGGCCAGTGACAGTGCCTGCTGCATCCAGGCATGGTCAGTCCCTGCGGCAATCGTCTGCGGCGTCATGCCCGTGCTCCAGCCGATCCGGCTCAATGCCTGTCGCCAGGCGCAGGCGGGCCAGCCAGTTGATTGATGACCTCGACGAACTGACCGATATCCTCGAAGCTCTGGTAGACAGAGGCAAAGCGGATATAGGCAACCTTGTCGAGCCTGAACAACTCGGCCATGACCAGTTCGCCAATGAATTGCGAAGGAACTTCGCGACGACCATCGGACAGCAGTCGCTCCTCGATGCGCGTGACGGCAGCATCGATCTCGGAAACGGCAACCGGCCGCTTGCGCAATGCCAGGGACAGGCTGCCACGCAGTTTGGCCGGATTGTATTCGACGCGGTTGCCATTACGCTTGACAACCGCAGGCATGACCAGTTCTGCCCGCTCGTACGTCGTGAAGCGACGTTCGCATGCCAGGCAGCGACGCCGGCGACGGATCGTGTCTTTTTCTTCCGATACCCGGGAGTCGAGCACCTGGGTATCGGCATGCTGGCAGAACGGGCACTTCATGCAGGTCAGCGATAAACCGGCAGACGCGTCGTCAAGGCATGCACCTTGGCGCGCACTGCGGCAATGTTGTCTGCATCACGCGGATTGTCGAGCACATCGGCGATCAGGTTGGCCGTCAGCTCGCTCTCGGCTTCCTTGAAGCCGCGGGTGGTGATCGCGGGCGTACCGACACGGATGCCACTGGTCACGAAGGGCTTTTCGGGATCGTTGGGGATCGCGTTCTTGTTGACCGTGATGTGGGCATCGCCCAGCACCGCCTCGGCTTCCTTGCCGGTGATCTGCTTGGCGCGCAGGTCGATCAGCATGACGTGGCTTTCGGTACGGCCGGACACAATGCGCAGGCCGCGCTTGACCAGCGTTTCCGCCATGACCTGGGCATTCTTGACCACCTGCTCGGCGTAGGTCTTGAATTCCGGCTGCTGCGCCTCCTTGAAGGCCACAGCCTTGGCAGCGATGACATGCATCAGCGGACCACCCTGGATACCAGGGAAGATCGCGGAATTGATGACCTTTTCGTACTCGGCCTTCATCATGATGACGCCACCACGCGGGCCGCGCAGCGATTTGTGCGTGGTAGACGTAACGAAATCGGCGTGAGGCACCGGGTTGGGATAGGCACCCCCGGCCACCAGGCCCGCATAGTGGGCAATGTCCACCATGAAGAGGGCGTTGTTATCGCGTGCAATGCGGGCCATGCGCTCGAAATCGATGCGCAGCGCATAGGCCGAGGCCCCGGCGACGATCAGCTTGGGCTTGTGCTCGGCAGCCAGCGCCTCGACGCGACCATAGTCGAGCGCCTCATCGGCATCCAGACCATAGGCCTTGAAATCGTACAGCTTGCCGGAGGCGTTGACCGACGCGCCGTGCGTCAGGTGGCCGCCTTCGGCCAGACTCATGCCCAGTACGGTATCACCCGGCTTCAGGACGGCCATGTACACACCCTGGTTGGCCTGCGAGCCCGAATTGGGTTGCACGTTGGCCGCCTCGGCGCCGAACAGTGCCTTGAGTCGGTCAATGGCCAATTGCTCGACCACGTCAACAAACTCGCACCCGCCGTAATAACGCTTGCCAGGGTAGCCTTCGGCGTACTTGTTGGTCAGTTGCGTGCCCTGGGCTTCCATCACGGCCGGGCTGGCGTAGTTTTCGGACGCGATCAGCTCGATGTGCTGTTCCTGGCGGACGTCTTCCTTCTGGATGGCGCTCCAGATGTCGGGGTCGGCCTGGGCAAGAGTGCGGGTGCGATCAAACATGAGAGTTCCTGATACGGAATTGCGGGAGAGGGAAACCGTCTATTCTAGCCGATCTGCCCAGCAGCCAGCGCCGGATTGAGGGTATAGATACCCTGCATGGAAGCCTGCGCAAGCACATGCCCCTCGATCGCCTCCTGCACTGCTCTGGCCGTGAATGCCCCCTCGAGTGCCAGCGTATCGATGTCCAGCGCATACAGCGTGAAGACATAGCGGTGCGGCAGTGCGTCATTCCAGGGCGGGCAAGGGCCGTCGTAGCCGAAGTACTCGCCATTCATGTCGCGGTCGGCGGCAAACCAGCCGGTATAGTCATTGATACCCTGGCGCGCGCCCATCGGGGCCAGAGGTCCGCCCTTGCCACGCGGCGTGACGCCACCGGAAAAGGCACCTTCGGGAATCTCGCGCATTTCAGCGCCCAGCTCGATCAGCACCCAATGCGTGAAATCGGTGCGCGGCAGGTCGGCAGGCACCTCGCGCCCTTCCTGGTTGACATCGTCAGGCCGGCTCGGCGCATCGGGATCGGTGCAGATCAGGACGAACGAACACGTCCCCTCGGGCACCTCGTCCCAGGCGAAATGGGGATTGAGATTGTCTGCCAGCGCAACATGCGACTGCGCATCGATGCGAGCGAACGCATGGCGCTCGGGGATATGTTCGCCATCGGCAAAAGACTGACTCCAGAATTTCATGGCCTGCTCCTTGTCAATGTCGTCGTGTCCGCATCGGGCGGACACGCATCACTTTACCAAAGCCGTCCGGCAGCGCGCACCCTACTTGAGCGTGACGCGCGCAAACTTGCGCTTGCCCACCTGCAGCACATAGATACCGGCAGCCAGGACATGCGCCTTGTCCTCAACTTTATGCCCATCGATGCGCACGCCACCCTGCTCTACATTGCGCTGCGCCTCGGATGCCGATGCTGCCAGCCCGGCCTCGCGCAAAATCCTGAGGATACCCAGCGGGGCCCCTTCCAGCGTGATTTCCGGCATGTCGTCCGGGATCGCACCATCGCGAAAGCGCGCCTCGAATGCCGCCAGGGCCTGCTCGGCAGCGGCTGCATCATGGAAGCGCGCCACGATTTCCTGCGCCAGCATGACCTTGGCATCGCGCGGATTGCGCCCTGCCTCAATCTCTGCACGCAGCACCGCGATCTCTTGCAGCGAGCGGAACGAAAGCAGCTCGTAGTAGCGCCACATCAGGTCGTCGGAAATCGACATCAGCTTGCCGAACATGGACTCGGGTGCCTCGGTCACGCCGATGTAGTTGCCCTTGGACTTGGACATCTTCTCGACGCCATCGGTTCCGACCAGCAGCGGCATCGTCAGGATGCATTGCGGCTCGTGACCGTATTCCTTCTGCAGCTCACGACCGACCAGGAGGTTGAACTTCTGGTCGGTACCGCCCAGCTCGACATCCGCCTGCAGCTCGACCGAATCGTAGCCCTGCAGCAGCGGGTAGAGGAATTCGTGGATGGAGATGGGCACACCACCCTTGTAACGCTTGGTGAAATCATCGCGCTCCATCATGCGGGCCACGGTATGGCGCGAGGCCAGCTGGATAAGACCACGGGCACCGAGCTTGTCGCACCATTCCGAGTTGTAGCGAATTTCGGTACGGGCGGGATCCAGCACCAGGCTGGCCTGCTCGTAGTAGGTGCGCGCATTCTGCTCGATCTGCTCGCGGGTCAGCGGCGGGCGTGTCGTGTTGCGGCCGCTGGGATCGCCGATGGTGGACGTGAAATCGCCGATCAGGAAAATGACCGTGTGGCCCAGGTCCTGCAACTGGCGCATCTTGTTGAGCACGACCGTATGCCCAAGATGAATGTCAGGTGCCGTAGGATCCAGCCCCAGCTTGATGCGCAACGGCTTGCCGGTGGCCCGGCTGCGGGCGAACTTGGCAGCCAGCTCGGACTCGACGAGAAGCTCGTCGCAACCGCGTCGGGCGATCGCCATATCGGCTTCGACTTCGGGCGTGATGGGGAACGGGGCTTGAGACATTTCAGTAAAAACCAGCAGTAAAAGATTGGAACGAATCGGGAAATGATAGCGTGCGTAAAAACGCTCGATATTTGGGTATCGATACGATAGGATAACGGGTTAGATAATCTTTTGCCGATTTTTCCCAAATTTACTGTATTTTCGTACAGTATAACAGGACATATTGCGTAATGCCGAACGGACAGAACCGCCAGCCCAGGGATTCCGATTCCGCCCCCCGCACCGAACACAGCCATCGCACAGGCTCCTTCCTCCGTCTCGGCAAACTGCAGCGCACCATCCTGGCTGCCGCCGTGGCGCTCTTCGGCACCGCCGCCGCCATCGGCATGGTACCGCCCGATGACGCCAGCGACCTGCCTGCACGCCGCACCGTCTCCAGCATCGTTCCACTGACGTTCGAATTGCCGGCCACCGATGTCGAGACAGCCCCCGCCACCGCGCCAGACATCGAAGAAGACATCTACATCTCCGAGACCCGCATCCGTTCGGGAGATACCTTGGCTGCCCTGCTGGCACGCCTCGAGATCAACGAACCCGGCCTGCAGCAATTCCTGACCGTGACCCCCGAGGCCCGCAGCATCTACCGCCTCTACCCCGGGCGGACGGTCCAGGCCGCGCATGACGCCAATGGCAAGATGCGCTGGCTGCGCTACATCCATACGCCCGGCACCACCGAAGACGGCAAGGTGATTACGGCCATGCTGCAGGTTCAGGCCAGTGAAGACGGCTTTCGCGCAGAAGAACTCAAGCACGACACCACCGGACAGGTGCGGGTCGCCATGGGCACCATCAACAACTCGCTGTTCGGAGCCACCGATGCAGCCGGCGTGCCGGATGCCATCACCATGCAGATGGCTGATATCCTGAGCAGCAAGATCGATTTCATTCGCGACCTGCGCAAGGGCGACCAGTTTCGCGTCGTCTACGAGACCCGCATGCACGAAGGCCGCCAGGCTGGCACGGGACGCGTACTGGCCCTTGAATTCACCAACAAGGGGCAGGAGCATAATGCCGTCTGGTACCAGGCCGACAACGGCAGTGGCAGCTACTACGACCTGGAGGGCAGCAGCCTGAAAGGCACCTTCACCCGCACGCCCCTGCAATTCACCCGGATCAGCTCCAATTTCGGTCGTCGCATGCATCCCATCCACAAATCGTGGCGCATGCACAGTGGCGTTGACTACGCAGCACCGACCGGCACTCCGATCCACGCCACCGCCAATGCCAAGGTCGCCTTCGCGGGCTGGCAAAACGGCTACGGCAATGTCGTGATCCTGCAGCACCACGGCCAATACACCACCCTCTACGCGCACCAGAGCCGGATTGCTCCCGGCATCACCAAGGGCGCATCGATCAGCCAGGGACAGGTCATCGGCTACGTCGGCTCGACGGGATGGGCCACCGGTCCTCACCTGCACTATGAGTTCCGCATCGCCAACAAGCCGGTCGATCCACTGTCCATCGATCTGCCGGTCGCCGAGGCGCTGGACAACCGGCAGCTCAACGAATTCCGGCGCAATACCCAGCCCATGCGCGAACAGCTCGAACTGCTGGCCGAGTTCCAGGATGCCATGCCCGATCTCGGCACGGCACTGGCCAGCCGCTGAACACGGTTCTTCGCAAGCATCCACAGGAAATACGGTCTGCACGTCCCCGTCAGGCCGTTTCCCATACAGCCATGGAACGCTATATCGGCCTGATGTCAGGCACCAGTCTGGATGGTATTGACGCGGTCATTCTGCAAATCGATACCGATGCGTCGGATCAGGCTGTCCGTTTCAACATCGAAGCCCATGCCTGCCTGCCGCTGCCGGATGATCTTCGCGCCGAGTTGCTGGCACTGCACACCCCCTCCCATGACGAACTGACCCGCGCCGCAGTGGCAGCCAACAGGCTGGCACGTCTTTATGCCCAGGCCTGCGCCGACGTGCTGCGACATGCCGGACTCACCACCGCCGCGATTCGGGCCATTGGCGCGCATGGGCAGACCATCCGACACCGCCCGGACCTGGGTTTTACCCTGCAACTCAATGCCCCCGCCTTGCTGGCCGAGCTGTCCGGTATTGCCGTGATCGCCGATTTTCGCAGTCGCGATGTCGCTGCCGGCGGCCAGGGTGCGCCACTGGTCCCCGCCTTTCACGCAGCCGCATTCCAGCAGGCCGCACCACAGGCCATCCTGAATCTGGGCGGTATTGCCAATCTGACGATCCTGCGACCGGGAGTTGCCCCGCAGGGCTTTGACACAGGTCCTGCCAACATGCTGATGGATGCCTGGTGCCTGCGTCACACAAGCCAGCCGTATGATCGCGACGGGAACTGGGCTGGCAGTGGTCACTGCAATCCCGATCTGCTCGCTACGCTGCTCTCAAGCGAACCCTGGCTAGACCTGCCACCGCCCAAATCGACCGGACGCGACCTGTTCAGCCTGGCCTGGCTGGAACAACGGATTGCCAGCCACGGTGCGCATACCCTGCGCCCTGAAGATGTGCAGGCCACCCTGCTCGCGTTGACCGTACACACCATATGCCGTGACATGGCGCGCCACGCTGCCGATGTCGGCAGAATGCTGGTCTGCGGTGGAGGTGCCGCCAATGGACGCCTGATGCAGGCGCTGGCAGACGCATTGCCCTGCCAGGTCATGCCGACGGACACACAAGGCATTCCTGCTCAGCAAGTCGAGGCGGCTGCCTTTGCCTGGCTGGCCCATGCCTTTGAACAAGCAATACCTGCAGGCCTGCCCGAGGTAACCGGTGCACGCCACATGACCATCCTGGGTGCACGCTACCCGGCCTGAGTGCCGGGCCCTGCCGGGCTTGCAACAAGCCAGCCCGGCAAAGCAGGAATCAAACCGAGAACGAAGACCCGCAACCGCAGGTCGTGGTGGCATTAGGGTTGCGGATCACGAACTGGGAGCCATCCAGATCTTCCTTGTAGTCGATCTCGGCACCCAGCAGGTACTGGAAGCTCATGGGATCGACCAGCAACTGGACCCCCCCCTTATCAAGGGCGGTATCATCTTCATTCATGACCTCATCGAAGGTGAAGCCATACTGGAAGCCCGAGCAGCCCCCCCCCTGAACAAACACCCGCAGCTTGAGATCGGGGTTGCCTTCTTCGGCCAACAGGTCCTTGACCTTGGCTGCTGCGGCATCCGTAAAGAGAATGGGCACCGGCGGCGCTTGCAGATCGACGGTTTCTGTCACTGTGCTCATGATGTACTCCTGCGATCCGCTCCGGACCGCTTGAAATGACATCCCGCCCTGTAGTCTGGCGAGATTGATGAAAACTATTATGCAACAAACCCGGATCAGCGTGAAGCCGCCCGGATCTCAAAGCGGCAATTGCTGCGTGTGTGTCGCACGTACGCTATCCCCTTCCAGCACCTGCACCGTCACGCTTTCGGGCACGAAACCAGGCGGGATGGCCAGCACACCCTGGTTGCGCTGGTACTGATCAAAACGCAACACCAACGCAGCGTCATGTGCCTCGCCTGCCTGCACCTCGGCCGGGGCATTGCTGCCTGAAACCGCACCGGCATCTGCTCCCACAGCACTGCCCGCTGCCGTGACCGGATGCAAGGCAAGCGTCACCGGGTTGCCATTCTGCAAGCCAGTAGCAGAAAACCGCAACATGCCGCTGAACTCCGGCAAGCCCTGTCCCTGGCGCGTGACCAGGGTCGTAAAGCTCAGCGCATCTCCCTGCAACTTGACATCCATACCCCGCACGCCGACCGAGCCGGCCGGACCTGGCGGCAACAGTTGCTCGAAAAACGCCAACCGTTCGCGCAGGCCGCCGATTTCGTCCTGCAGGGCACGCATGGACTGTTCCATGCTCTGTCGGGCTCCCTGCTCGATGGCGATCTGGCCATCGGCCGTATCCAGTTGCGCACGCAGGAACCGCAACTCAGCTTCCTTTTGCTGCAAGTTGGCTTGCAAGGCACGCTCTTCAGGCGTCGCTGCAACACCTGTCACCGGCGTCGCCGCAGGTTCGGGCCGCAAAAAGAGCAGCCAGAGCGCCAGGGCACACAACAAAGCCCCCGCCACAGCCCCCAGGGCAAAAACGGCATAATCATGATGGCGTCGCCGACGGCGCGCACGGCCCGCCGCCGGCGCAGCCTCAAGACTGGCCTGATCTGCAACAGGCATACGACTTTCTTCCATTACGGCAGGATGGCGACCTGTTCCAGTCCTGTCGTTTCGGGCAGGCCGCACAGCAGATTCATGTTCTGCACGGCCTGGCCGGATGCCCCCTTGACCAGATTGTCCTGCACAACCAGGATAACCAGTTGGTCACCATCGCCCGGACGATGCACGGCAATACGGACCATATTCGATGCGCGCACGGAACGCGTTTCAGGCGTACTGCCTGCCGGCAGCACATCCACGAACGGCTCGTCCGCGTAGCGTGCCTCGAACAGGGCCTGAAAATCAGTATCGAGGGCTTCGGGCCGGATACGTGCATAGAGCGTCGAATGCATGCCCCGCACCATGGGCACCAGGTGCGGCACGAAGGTCAGGCCGATCGGCGCACTCGACAGACGGCCAAGCTGCGCAACGATTTCTGGATGGTGCCGGTGGCCGGAAACGCCATAGGCCTTGAACGAGTCACTGGCCTCGGAAAACAGGGTGTGCACCTCGGCCTTGCGACCGGCCCCGGTCACGCCGGACTTGCAATCGGCGATCAATGTAGCGGTATCGACCAGCGCAGCGCCCCCTTCGAGCAACGGTGCCAGCCCCAGCAGGACCGTTGTGGGATAGCAGCCAGGATTGCCGACCACCCGTGCCTGTCCGATGGCCGCCCGGTTGAGCTCGGGCAGGCCATAGGCAGAAGCCGCCAGGATATCCGGACAGGCATGCGGCACCTTGTACCACTGCTCGAACACCTGCACATCCTTGAGACGGAAATCGGCTGCCAGATCGATGATCCGCACGCCCTTGTCGAGCAGCTCGCGTGCCTGCTGCATGGCGACACCATGCGGTGTCGCGAAGAAAACCACGTCACACTGGTCAAGCCGGGCCTTGTCGGGTGCGCTGAACGCCAGATCGACATGACCACGCAGATTGGGAAACATGCGGGCCACCGGCACACCATCTTCCTGGCGCGAGGTAATCGCCTGCAGGGCAACATTGGGGTGTACCGACAGCAGGCGCAGCAGCTCGACGCCGGTATAGCCGGTGCCGCCCACGATGCCTACCTTGATAGGGGAGCCAGAAATTTGGGACATGATCAGTGCTGCCTGTGATGTGAGACTACGCTATCGTACAAGTATAAAGGAAGCCGGGCCGCCCGGATCGGCTGACCCTGCTGCCGGTCAGGACAATACGGACAGCGGCATCAATCACGCCGCAGCGGCAGGCCTGCTGCCAGAGAAAGCCTGCGCCGCTCGGCCCTGACCTTGGCACCATAGCCGCCATCGCCCGGGCCGGTCGCGCCGACATAGCAGGCCAGCCCGCCATCCACGGATCCACGCCGCTGGATGCAATCGCGCAGGATACGGGTGCCGACATGAATATTGGCCAGGGGGTTGAGCGCATGCCCACCCTCGCCGAGCGCATCGAACTTGTCGTGATGCACGCGTGTCATGACCTGCATCAGGCCCTGGGCACCCACATGACTTTCTGCAAAGGGGTTATAGCGCGACTCGATCGCCATGACGGCCAGCACCAGGACCGGATCGATGTCGAAGCGGCGTGCCGCTTCGAAGGCACCAGCCACCATCATGCCGGTGGCATCGTAGGCCACCTTGTACTTGCGGGCGATATAGCTGCGCAACGCATCCAGTTGCTCGGCAGACACCTCGGTGCCCGCCGCATTGCCGATGCGACCGTCATCCTGCAGGGCACGCATCATATCGAGATCGCCGACCGCATCGCCGGACAGGCTGTCCTCGTTGCTGCCCCGTCCGGCCACACCGTAGGTGTCCCGGCCTGCCATGCTCTCGAACACACTGAGCGCTGCCTCGTGAGCCTCGTAGAGTCGCGCCCGCATGTCGGGCATAACCATGACCATCATCCCCGCGACCAGCACCAGAATACCCGAGTAGATGGCGGCAGAACGCAGGAACTCCGCAGCCAGATGCTGGGCGTTGCGCCACATGCGCCATGAATCGGTAGACTTGAACAAGCTGGCCATATGTTTCCATTCCATAAGGCCAAGGTCGGTGTTAACCTTGGCGATTGAACAGGCCCCTCCCGCGCAATAGCGCGCCATACTGTAACACCTTTGCAGGAATCCCCCGTGAATTACCGCGATCTACGAGACTTCATCCTCCAACTCGAACAGGATGGAGAACTGAAGCGGATTGCCGAGCCCGTCTCGTCCCATCTCGAAATCACCGAGATCAGTGACCGTGTACTGCAAGCCGGCGGCCCGGCACTGCTGTTCGAACAGGTCCTGCACCAGGGCCGTCCGGCACACATGCCGGTACTGACCAACCTTTTCGGCACGGCCAAGCGCGTCGCCCGCGGCATGGGTGCAGAAGATGTCGCCGCCCTGCGCGACATCGGCGAACTGCTGGCATCGCTCAAGGAGCCCGAACCACCCAAGGGTCTGCGCGACGCGCTCGGCAAACTGTCGATGCTCAAGTCGGCACTCTGGGACATGAGTCCCAAAACGGTGCGCAACCCGGATTGCCAGGATATCGTGATCGAGGCTCAGGACGTGGACCTCAACCAGCTACCGATCCAGACCTGCTGGCCTGGGGACGTTGCACCGCTGCTGACCTGGGGACTGGTCATCACGCGCGGCCCCAATGCCCGCCGCCAGAACCTGGGCATCTACCGCCAGCAGCCCATCGGCCGCAACAAGCTGATCATGCGTTGGCTATCGCATCGTGGCGGCGCGCTCGATTTCAGGGACCATGCCCGTGCCAACCCCGGCCAGCCCTTTCCGGTGGCCGTGGCGCTGGGGGCCGACCCCGCCACCACGCTGGGGGCCGTCACGCCGGTGCCCGACAGCCTGTCCGAATACCAGTTCGCAGGCCTGCTGCGCGGTGCCCGCACCATGGTCGCAGAAGCGCTGGGCAGCGACCTGTCGGTGCCGGCCACCGCCGAGATCATTCTGGAAGGCCATATCCTGCCAAGCACCGACCCGCGCGCCATCACGCCCGAGGTACCGGAAGGCGTCAATCCGCCGCCTGACAATGGCTACGAAATGGCCCTCGAAGGTCCTTACGGAGATCACACCGGCTACTACAACGAACAGGACTGGTTTCCGGTCTTCACGGTCGAACGCATCACCATGCGCCGCCAGCCGCTCTACCATTCCACCTACACGGGCAAGCCGCTCGACGAGCCTGCCATTCTCGGTCTGGCCTTCAATGAAGTGTTCGTGCCGCTGCTGCGTCGCCAGTTGCCGGAAATCGTCGATTTCTACCTGCCGCCCGAGGGCTGCAGCTATCGCCTGGCCGTGGTATCGATCAAGAAACAGTACGCCGGCCACGCCAAGCGCGTCATGTTCGGCATCTGGAGCATCCTGCGCCAGTTCATGTATACCAAGTTCATCGTGGTGGTGGACGAAGACATCGATCCTCGCAACTGGAAGGATGTGATCTGGGCCATGACCACCCGCATGGATCCGGTACGCGATACGGTGCTGGTCGAGAACACACCCATCGATTACCTGGATTTTGCCTCGCCCGTATCGGGCCTGGGCGGCAAGATGGGTATGGATGCCACCAACAAGTGGCCCGGTGAAACCCAGCGCGAATGGGGCCAGCCCATCGTGATGGACCCTGCCGTCAAGCAGCGTGTCGATGCGATCTGGTCCCGCCTGGGACTGTAGTCAGCGAAAAAAATGCATCCACTCAGTCGAGCGGATGCATTTTGCCTTCAATCGTTGCGATTGCGGCGCAGCAAACGCCATCCCACCAAGGCACCTGCGCCCAGCTTGAGCAGCTTGCCGAAACGGCTGCCGCCCGACAGCAGCCAGGCAGGGCCTGCCGAAGCCAGCATCGGGTAGCGACGCAGCAGGCGCCATACGACCAGCAGCGAATTGCCATTGAGTGCCAGGGACGGCACGATCTGCCTCAACCATGAGGCCGGCTGCAGGGCACGCCGCGCGCCGGCGGCATGCTGCAGCAGTTCAGCCCGCTCGATCGCGGCTTGGGTCTGCAGCCAGGCCTTGCGCGTGGCCAGTTGCTCGAAGCGCCCTTTACTCATCCCGATATCCCCCTGCTGGCGGTACGTGCACGCTGACCGCTGCCCCCAGGGCATCGGCATCGCGGCCCAGTTCCTGGATGGTAGCGGCAAACGGCTGGGAAATGGCGTCGAGCTGGCGTCTTGCAGACAGCAGCAACCAGGCCCCCAGCACGGCATAGAACAGTGCCAACAGGCCCAGGGCAAGATAGCGATACTCTGTCGCCCAGAACCAGACGGCCACCAGCAACGAGAACACCAGCAAGGCCAGCGTCAGGAAAATGGCTGCGGCGAACGCCAGGCCTATGGCCTGGAAAAGCCGCCCGCGCACTTCGGCCAGCTCCAGCCCGAAGAGTTCGAGCCGCGTGCGGAGCATGGCAGCCAGACTGGCCGCGATCATGCCCAGTTGACGGCGCAGGCTCATGTCAGCGGCGCGTCAGCAGTCCGAGCAGGAAGCCTGCGACGGCTGCAGCACCGATGGCCTGCCAGGGTTTGTCGTGCACATATTCGTCGGTGGCGCGCACCGCCTTGCGGCCGCGGGCCAGCACTTCTTCCTGGGCATCCTGCAGCGTGAGCCGCGTGCTCTTGAGAGAATTGAGCGCCTTTTCGCGCAACTCAGAGGCCTTGTCT
>NZ_JBEFDG010000087.1:0-16907 GCF_040137905.1 Corticimicrobacter sp. | reverse complement strand
GTATATACCCATTGATTATATTAATCAGTCATTCTCTATGAAAAAATCCATAATGTGTCTTCCCCCTTCAAGGACTGATTATGGCTACTCTGCGTCTGGGCGATATCGCCCCTGATTTCGAACAGGATTCCTCGGTCGGCAAGATCCGCTTCTATGACTACCTTGGCGACAGTTGGGGTGTGCTGTTCTCGCATCCGGCCGACTACACGCCGGTCTGCACGACCGAGCTGGGCTACACCGCCAAGCTCAAGGACGAGTTCGCCAAACGTGGCGTCAAGGTGCTGGCATTGTCCGTCGATCCGGCCGACAAACACCAGGGCTGGATCAGCGACATCAACGAAACCCAGAACACCTCGGTCGAATTCCCGATCATCGCTGATGCCGATCGCAAGGTGTCCGATCTGTACGACATGATCCACCCCAATGCCAACGCTACCCTGACCGTGCGTTCGGTATTCATCATCGATCCGGCCAAGAAGGTGCGGCTGATCATCACCTACCCGGCCAGCACGGGGCGCAACTTCAACGAAATCCTGCGTGTGATCGATTCGCTGCAACTGACCGACAGCCACAGCGTCGCCACGCCGGTCAACTGGGAAGACGGTCAGGACGTGATCATTGTTCCGTCGCTGCAGGATGAGGAAGTCATCAAGCAGAAATTCCCCAAGGGCTACAAGGCCGTGCGTCCTTACCTGCGCATCACGCCGCAACCCAACAAATAACAGGCTTTCCGCACTGCCTGGTCGAAGGCGGTGCAGCCTGTCAGGCCTGGATGCCCGATGTCTTCGTCGGGCATCCTTCTTTTATGTGCATGACATGGGTGGATTTGTGGTGATTAGATCGTTTGGTAATAAACAATGGCAAAACGGTTCGTTCCGTTTTGTATCCGGCGCAGGCACCATCGCTGTTCACCTGTTTACATTTATGTGAGTCAGCCATGTCTGGAAAAAACCGTTTCATCCTGTCTGCACTGTTCGCCGCCTCCACGCTCCTGCCGCTGGCTTCGGCACCTGCAGCCGCGCAGCAAAACGAGCAAACCCTGCTGAATGTCTCCTACGATCCCACGCGCGAACTGTATCGCGTGATCGATGAAAAATTCATCGAAGCCTACCAGCAGCAGGCAGGCACCAAACTCACGATCCGCCAGTCTCATGGTGGTTCCGGCCGCCAGGCGCGCTCGGTGGTCGATGGCCTGGATGCCGACGTCGTGACACTGGCGCTGGCCTACGATATCGACGCCATTGCCGATGCGGGCCTGCTGCCTCAGGACTGGCAGACGCGCCTGCCCGAAAACAGCTCGCCCTACACTTCGACCATCGTGTTCCTGGTACGCAAGGGCAATCCCAAGGGTATCCACGACTGGGACGACCTGGTGAAGGAAGGTGTGCAGGTCATCACACCCAATCCCAAGACCTCCGGTGGCGCACGCTGGAACTATCTGGCGGCCTGGGCTTATGCACTGGAAAAGAATGGTGGTGACGAAGCCAAGGCCCAGGCATTCGTGAAAGAACTTTTCGAGCATGTGCCGGTGCTTGATACCGGTGCCCGTGGTGCGACCACGACCTTTGTCGAGCGCGGCCTGGGTGACGTGCTGCTGGCCTGGGAAAACGAGGCCTTCCTGGCCCTGAACGAACTGGGTCCCGACAAGTTCGACATCGTGGTGCCGTCGCTCTCGATCCTGGCCGAGCCGCCGGTTGCCGTGGTGGACAAGGTGGTCGACCGCAAGGGGACGCGTGCTGCCGCCCAGGCCTACCTGGAATGGCTCTACACGCCCGAAGCGCAGGAAATCATTGCCCAGAACTACTATCGCCCGACCAACCCTGAGGTGGCGAAAAAGTACGCCGACAAGTTCCCGGACCTCAAGCTGGTGACCATCGATGGCGAATTCGGTGGCTGGCGTGATGCGCAGAAGAAGCACTTTGCCGATGGTGGCACGTTCGACCAGATCTACCTGCCGCGCTGAGCCTATTTGGGATGATGTCGAATGAGTGCAGTCATTGATGCAATCGGCCACCGTCCCCCGCAAGGGGGGCGCAGCCGCAGCCGGCGCGCCGGGGTGTTGCCTGGCTTCGGGCTGACGCTGGGCTATGCCGTGTTCTATCTTGGCATCCTGGTGCTGATTCCGCTGGCGGCTTTGCCGCTCAAGAGCGCAGAACTGGGATGGAGTGAATTCTGGAGCGTCGTGACGGCACCCAGGGTGGTCGCTTCCTACAAGCTGACGTTCGGTGCTTCGCTGCTGGCCGCGCTGGTCAATCTGGTGTTCGGGCTGGCCGTGGCCTGGGTGCTGGTGCGCTATCGGTTTCCCGGCAAGAAGCTGGTCGATTCTCTGGTCGACCTGCCTTTTGCGCTGCCGACGGCTGTGGCAGGCATTGCATTGACCGCACTCTATGCCGGCAATGGCTGGCTGGGCGAACCACTCGAAAAATGGTTCGGCATCAAGGTGGCCTATACGCCGCTGGGTATCGTGATTGCCCTGATCTTCATCGGCCTGCCTTTCGTGGTGAGAACGGTACAACCGGTGCTCGAGGATATCGAGCGCGAAATCGAGGAGGCGGCCGTCAGCCTCGGTGCGCAACGCTGGCAGGTGTTCGCTCGCGTGCTGTTGCCCACGATCGCTCCGGCGTTGCTGACCGGTTTCACGCTGGCATTTGCGCGTGCCGTGGGTGAATACGGCTCGGTGGTGTTCATCGCCGGCAACATGCCGATGGTGTCCGAGATCACGCCGCTGCTGATCATCTCCAAGCTCGAGCAGCATGACTACGCTGGCGCGGCCGCAATCGCCACCGTCATGCTGGTGTTTTCATTCATCCTGCTGCTGCTGATCAATCTGCTGCAGTGGCGTCAAGCCCGCCGGGGCGCAGGGAGGCAGGCATGAGTGTGATCACATTGTCCGTGCCGCGTCCCGCGCATCTGGATGAACCCAAGTGGGTCAAGGGCATTCTGTTGTTTGTGGCGCTGGGTTTCCTGGCGCTGTTCCTGGTGATTCCCTTGCTGTCGGTGTTTGCCGAGGCTTTCCGGCGTGGCATCGACCTGTATTTCAAGGCCATTCTCGAGCCCGATGCGCTGTCGGCGATCCGTCTCACGCTGCTGGTCGCGGCTGTGGCGTTGCCGCTCAACCTGGTGTTCGGCGTGGCGCTGGCCTGGGCAGTGACCCGCTTCCAGTTTCGCGGCAAGCAGTTGCTGATCACGCTGATCGACCTGCCGTTCTCGGTGTCGCCGGTGGTGGCGGGGCTGGTGTTCATCCTGCTGTTTGGCCGTACCGGCTGGTTCGGTCCCTGGTTGCAGGCGCATGAAATCAGCATCGTCTACGCGGTGCCCGGGGTGATCCTGGCCACGCTGTTCGTGACCTGCCCCTTTGTCGCGCGCGAGCTGATCCCGCTGATGCAGGCGCAGGGCAGCGATGAAGAGCAGGCAGCCCTGACCATGGGTGCCAGTGGCTGGACCATCTTCCGCAAGGTTACGCTGCCCAACATAAAATGGGGGCTGCTGTATGGCGCGATCCTGGCCAATGCCCGTGCCATGGGCGAGTTCGGCGCGGTCTCGGTGGTTTCCGGCCAGGTGCGGGGGCTGACCAACACCATGACCCTGCACGTCGAAATCCTTTATAACGAATACATGTTTTCCGCTGCATTCGCAGTCGCCTCGCTGCTGGCGTTGCTGGCCCTGCTGACGCTGGGCCTCAAGAGCTGGGTCGAGTGGCGCAATGCGCGTTCAACCAGAGAGCTGTCATGAGTATCGAAGTCAGAAACCTGTCGCGCCAGTTCGGGTCCTTCAAGGCCCTGGACAACGTCTCTCTCCATATCGACACCGGTGAACTGGTGGCCCTGCTGGGGCCTTCGGGTTGCGGCAAGACAACGCTGCTGCGCATCATTGCCGGTCTCGAGACTGCCGACAGCGGCAGCGTCTGGTTCGCGGGCGAAGATTCCACCGATGTGCATGTGCGCGAGCGACAGGTCGGTTTCGTGTTCCAGCATTACGCGTTGTTCCGTCACATGACCGTGTTCGAGAATGTCGCCTTCGGTCTGCGTGTCAAGCACCGTTCGGTGCGCCCGTCCGAAAGTACCATCCGTGCCAAGGTCAAGGAACTCCTTGAGCTGGTACAGCTCGATTGGCTGGCGGATCGCTATCCTTCGCAACTGTCGGGCGGTCAGCGCCAGCGTATCGCCCTGGCGCGCGCGCTGGCGGTCGAGCCGCGTGTGCTGCTGCTCGATGAGCCGTTCGGTGCGCTCGATGCCAAGGTTCGCAAGGAATTGCGCCGCTGGCTGCGCCACCTGCACGATGAATTGCATGTGGCCAGCGTGTTCGTGACCCATGATCAGGAAGAGGCCCTGGAAGTGGCGGATCGCGTCGTGCTGATGAACAGCGGCCGCATCGAGCAGGTGGGCACGCCGCGCGAAGTCTGGGAGAATCCGGCGACACCCTTTGTGTATGGCTTCCTGGGCGACGTCAACCAGTTCCTTGGCAAGATCGAGGGCGGGCAGCTCAAGGCCGATGGCTGGACGTTCGCTGCACCGGATTATGCGCAGGCACACGGGCTGGAGGCGACCGCCTACGTCCGGCCGCACGAGTTCGACGTGGTGCATCGCGAGGCGGGTCGCGAGGGCATTCCGGTCAAGCTCAATCATGTGTACCTGGCCGGCCCCAGTGCCTATCTGGAACTGCGCCATGCAGACAACGGCCGTATCATCGAAGCGCAGATTCCCGAGAGCCAGTACCGTGAGCTGAATCTGAAGGAAGGGCAGGACCTGCTGGTGCGACCGCGCCAGATCCAGGTGTTTGCCACACCCTCCAAGGCGGCAGCCTGAATGCCGCAGGATGCAGGCCGCTGATCGCAACAGGCATGTGTCGGCTTCTGGCCGGTGCATGCCATTGACGCGATTTTTTCGGCAGGAGGCTGCGGACGCAAGCAGCCCATGCTGACAATATAACGGCCAGCAGCGCAAAAACGGATATCGATTCAATACTTTATGGGCATGATCAAATGACACGGCAGGATATGGATTCATCTGTTTCTGGCAATGTTGATGTTGTCTCCGGAGATGCGCGCCTGGCTGGGTTGTGGCGGGATCTGCAGGCCCGGCTGCAGGATGCGGCCGCCCGCTATCCCGATGCCGTTCTGTCGTCTTCGCTGGCGGCCGAGGATATGGTGCTGACACATGCGATCCTGGCGAACCGGATTCCGCTGGGCATCTTTACGCTGGATACGGGTCGGCTCCATGCCGAGACGCTGGGTGTGATCGATGCGGTCAAGGCGCGCTATGGCTACGACATCGAAGTCTGGCGTCCCGATGCGGCCGCCGTCGAGGCTCATGTGGCCGAGCATGGTGCCTACGCCTTCTATGAAAGCGTCGAGCTGCGCAAGGCCTGTTGCCAGATACGCAAGGTCGCGCCGCTCAAACGCGCCCTGGCCGGTCGGGGGGCCTGGATTACCGGGCAGCGCCGCGAGCAATCGGCCACGCGTACCGAACTGCCTTTCGAAGAGCATGATGCGACCTTCGGGCTGTACAAGTTCAACCCGCTGGCAGAGTGGCATTTCGACGATGTCTGGCAGGCCATCCGCAGCTTCGATATTCCCTATAACCCGCTGCACGACCAGGGCTATCCCTCGATCGGTTGCGAGCCCTGTACGCGGGCGGTGAAGCCGGGCGAGGATGTCAGGGCAGGGCGATGGTGGTGGGAGTCGTCGGACTCCAAGGAGTGCGGGCTGCATGCAGTCAATATCCTGCAGCGGCAGTCCTAGCCCACAGGATAACCAAGGTTTCAGATCAACCGGATTGATTCATAAAAAGGCATATACATGACAGGAGCCAGTATCAACAGTCACCTCGACTGGTTGGAGTCCGAGGCGATTTATATCCTGCGGGAAGTGGCGGCAGAATGCGAGCGCCCGGTCCTGCTGTTTTCGGGTGGCAAGGATTCGTGCGTGCTGCTGCGGCTGGCCGAGAAGGCATTTCGCCCCGGCCGGTTCCCGTTTCCCCTGATGCATATCGACACCGGCCACAATTTCGACGAAGTGATTGCGTTCCGGGACCGGCGTGCCGGGGAACTGGGCGAACGCCTGATCGTGCGCAGCGTGGAGGATTCCATCAAGCGCGGTACGGTGGTGCTGCGCCGCGAAACGGATTCGCGCAATGCCGCCCAGGCGGTGACGCTGCTGGAATCCATCGAGGAGTTCGGTTTCGATGCCTGCATCGGCGGTGCCCGCCGGGATGAGGAAAAGGCACGCGCCAAGGAGCGCATCTTTTCCTTCCGCGATGAGTTCGGCCAGTGGGACCCCAAGGCTCAGCGCCCGGAACTCTGGAATCTTTACAACACCCGCGTGCATCCCGGTGAGAACATGCGTGTGTTTCCGATTTCCAACTGGACCGAGTTGGATGTCTGGCAGTACATCGCACGCGAATCCATCGACCTGCCCGAAATCTATTATGCGCACCAGCGTGAAGTGGTCCGTCGCAACGGCCTGCTGGTGCCGGTCACGCCGCTGACCCGGCCGGGTGAGGGCGATCAGGTTGAGACGCTGTCGGTACGCTTTCGTACGGTGGGGGATATCTCATGCACCTGCCCGGTGGCTTCGGAGGCGGCTGATGTGACTGCGATCATTGCCGAGACGGCCGTCACCGATATTACCGAGCGTGGTGCCACGCGGATGGATGACCAGACCTCCGAGGCCTCGATGGAACGTCGCAAGAAAGAAGGATATTTCTGATGAGTACTCTGCAACAACTGACAGCCGCCGACCGTGGCGTGCTGCGATTCATCACGGCAGGTTCGGTCGATGATGGCAAATCGACCCTGATCGGGCGCCTGCTGTACGACAGCAAGGGCGTATTTGCCGATCAGTTGCAGGCCATCGGGCGTTCGCGCCATCACCGTGCCGGCGACGAAGAGTTCGACCTGTCGCTGCTGACGGATGGCCTGGAGGCCGAGCGCGAGCAGGGCATCACCATCGATGTGGCCTATCGCTACTTTGCCACACCGACGCGCAAGTTCATCGTGGCCGATGCACCGGGACACGAGCAGTACACCCGTAATATGGTCACGGGCGCTTCGACGGCGCATGCCGTGATCATTCTGGTCGATGCCACGCGGGCCAGCGATGGCGAACTGCTGGTGCAGACCCGTCGCCACAGCGCACTGGCCCATCTGCTTGGCATCCGGCACATTGCCGTGGCCGTCAACAAACTGGATCTGCTGGACTGGGATCAGGCCGTATTCGAATGCATCCGCGACGCCTATGCGGCGCTGGCGGCCAAGCTGGGCATTGCCGGTTTCGAGGCGATTCCGATGTCGGCCCTCAAGGGCGACAATGTCGTGCGTGCTTCACAGTACATGTCCTGGTATCAGGGGCCGACGCTGCTGCAGTGGCTGGAAGGGATCGAGGTTCAGGAAAACGACCCGGCCCAGCCGCTGCGTTTTCCGGTGCAGTGGGTGGCGCGCCACAATGGCAGCCAGGCAGATGATTTCCGCGGCTATGCCGGCAAGGTGGCGAGCGGCACGGTCCGCCGGGGTGATCGCATTGTGGTGCAGCCGGCCGGTACGCCCGCCACGGTGGCGCGCGTGCTGACGTTCGAGGGCGATGTGGAGTACGCCACGGCGGGCGTGGCGGTCACGCTGGTGCTGGCCGAGGATGTCGATGTTTCGCGTGGCGATGTGCTGGTGCATGCCGACGACACCGATGTGGCCGTGTCCCGAGAGTTCCAGGCGGATGTCTGCTGGCTCGACAGCCAGCCGCTCAATACGGCACGCAAATACCTGATCAAGCAGGGTACCCGGACCAGTGCGGCACGCATCAAGGCTGTTCATACCCGGCGCGATGTACAGGTGCTCGAGGAGCGCGAGGCCGATACGCCCACGCTGGCCATGAATGATATCGGTCGCATTACGCTGGCCACGCGCGATGCGCTGGTACTCGATGCCTATGATCAGTTGCCGGCGACAGGTGCCTTCATCCTGGTGGACGAGGCAACCTATCAGACGGTAGCGGGTGGGATGATCCGGCGCTGAGCAGCACGCGTCATGGATGGGTCACAGGGGCTGTCTCAGGGCAGCCCCTGTGCTTTGCGTGTCTGCAGAAAAAACCTGTCTTGTAGCTCCAGGGCTTCATTGTCCAGCATCAGGAGCGCATTGCCGTTGCCGGACAGAAACCGGATTTTTGCATGGTCTGCCCTGACATCGATGAATGGCCCGTGCTCGAGACTCATCAGGAACCAGTCTATTTGGTCGTGTGTTTTCTGATAGATAAAACCGCAGGAGCCGTGTGCCGAACATTCGCCGCCGACATAGATCGCACCCCGGATGGTTCGGGCGAAAAGGGTAAATATGTCAGTCAGCTCCACATCATCCGTACCTATCGCTTTGCCATGGAGCAGACCTTCCGAAGTGATCCGGCAGGTCAGGAAGCCCGTGTCCTTGGTATATAGGCAGTCGGTGCAATAAAACGCTTCCTGCTGCACCAGTTCATGTACGTCCGGCACGATTTTTCCTGTTTTCATTGGCACCCTGTTTGCCCTCATGCCGCTGCCAGATGCAGGCGGCTGGTCCGCGTGCCTGGATTCTAGCGCTCCTTGGTCATCAGCCTCAGCCCCACACCCGGCTCGGTGGCGATATAGCGGGGATCGGATGCACTGTCACCGAGCTTGTGCCGCAGCTTGCCGACCAGGATGCGCAGGTAGTGGGCGTCGGCTTCATGGGTCGGCCCCCACATTTCCCGCAGGATCCGCGTCTGGGTGACCAGCCTGCCGGGTTGCTGGGCCAGCAGGGCCAGCAAGGCGAATTCCTTGCGTGTCAGGGAAACGGGTTGCCCGTGCAGGCGCACATCGCGTTGCGCGAGATTGATCAGGAGCACGCCATCGTCGTAGACCGGTGCCGGGTCGGCCCCGATGGTCGCAGTGCGCAGGCAGGCACGGATGCGGGCCATCAGTTCTTCGACGCCGAAAGGCTTGGTGACATAGTCGTTGGCTCCGGCATCGAGCAATGCCACCTTTTCCGTTTCGTCGGAACGAACCGTCAGCACGATGACCGGAATGCGGGACCACTGGCGCAGTTCCCTGAGTACATCCTGCCCATCCCTGTCAGGCAGGCCCAGGTCCAGGATGACGAGGTCTGCGCCCTTGCTGGCCAGCAGGGTCAGTCCGTCCTGGGCGGTCGCGGCCAGCAGCGTCGTGTAGCCCTGCGAGCGCAGACTGATGTCGATGAATTTCCTGATCTGGGGTTCATCATCGATGATGAGTATGCGGGCTGCAGGTGCCTCTGCGTGGTCATGCAGGTGATCCATGTTCCTCAGTCTCCTGATTCGTGTATCGGCCCCAGGGCAGGGTCAGCCGGATGAGGGTGCCCTGGCCATCGGGGCCGGGCAAGGCCTGGACGCTGCCCATGTGGGCCCCCACGATTCCCTGGACGATCGTCAGGCCCAGGCCCGTGCCCTGCTTGCCGCGATCACCACGTTCGACACTGTAGAACATATCGAAGATACGGCGTCGCTCTTCTTCGGGAATGCCAGGCCCGCGATCCGAAATATCGATGCGCAATTGCCCGTCCTCGGTGCGCTGGACCCGCACCAGGATGGCTTCGCCGGCGGGCGAGAATTTGGCGGCATTTTCCATGACATTGAAAAGCGCCTGCTCGATCAGGGCCGGGTGGACATGAGTCGGCGGCAGGTCGGCAGGCATGTCGTGCCGGATACGGACCGAAGGCACGTAGCGTTGCAGGCGTCGGGAGGCGGAGCCGACCAGTTCGTCGATGCCGATCCAGTCGCGGGTGAGGGTCAGGCCCTGCTGGCCGAGCCGGGTCATGTCGAGCAGGTTCTGGATATAGCGGTCCAGCCGCTCGCCCTCGATGTGGATGGTTTCCAGCAGGCTTTGCTGGTCTTCGGGACCCATGTCCTGGCGGTAGCGGGCCAGGCTGTCTGCCGCACCGATGATCGATGACAGCGGCGAGCGCAGGTCGTGTGATACCGAGGAGAGCAGGGCCGAGCGCAGGCGTTCCGTTTCCCCGGTGACGCGTGCGATTTCCAGTGCCGAAACCAGGCGGGTGCGCAAGGCAGCCTGGGCGATATCTTCGACCATGCTTTCGGCCAGGCGTCGCTGTTCGAAAGACAGTCGTCCCATGCTTGCCGGAAAACACAGCCCGACCACGCCCAGCGCATCCCTGTCGGGGTGCATGGGGAGGAACCACCAGGCAGACTGGGTCAGTGTATCGGTATGGCGTCCGCTGGCCTTGCCATGCTGCTGGGTCCAGTCTGCCGCCATCAGGTCCTTGGTGGTGAGGTGCGCCAGGGCGGTGGCCGGGCCGGATTCGTCATGGATGCGGATCCAGCTGTCGGCATGCAGCGTCGATTGCAGTGCGGCTGAACCTGCCTGTATGACCTGCCCCAGATCGGCTGCCTGGGCGAGCTTGCGCCCGAGGTTCTGCATGGCGCTGGCGTGGGTGTTGGCCGTGCGCAGGGCGATGACCTGCATGCGCAGCCTCGATGCCAACTGGCCGGCCACCAGGGCGGCGGCCAGGAACAGCAAGACAGTCGTGATGCCGCGATGGGCACTGATCAGGAGGGTGAAGCTGGGGTCGATGAAAAAGAAGTTGTAGGAGAGAAAGCACAGTGCGGCCGTCATGACGGCAGAAGTCATCCGGGTCCTGGATGCCACGATGACGACGGCCACCAGAAAGACCAGTGACAGGTCGCGCAGGCCCAGGAAACGTTCTGCAAGTGCGGCAGCCAGGGTCGCGCCGGAGCTTGCCATCAGCACCAGCAGCACTTCCTGCAACGTGAGGCGTTCGCCGGCGCTGGGCCACCATGACGCCCGCTGGCGCGTGCCCGGCGTACCGATGATGGTCAGTTCGTAGCGGCTGCCCCTTTGCAGCAACTGCTGCGTGAGCGTGCGATTGAAAATGCGGGCAATCGGGCGTTCGCGCGTGCGTCCGATCACCAGGGAACGGGCACCGCGCACGGCGGCTGCGTCCAGCAGGGCCTGCGCAATGTCGGTATTGTGCAGGACTTCGGTTTCGCCGCCGAGGCTGCGTGCCAGGGCAAAGGCCCGGTCGATTTCCATCAGGCGCTGCTGTTCCGGGTGCATCCCACCTTGTTCCGCCGGACAGGGGGCCATTGCATTGTCGGCGGAACGGGCGGCCCTGGCCGAACGCCCGGTATCGACCGTGATGGCGGACCACGGCGCACCACGTCGTTCCGCGATCCTGGCACCCGCGCGCACGAGGTACTCAGAGTGGCCACGGCCGTCGATGGCAATCAGTACGTGACGTTGCATGGCAATGCCTTCGAGCCGGCGGGCTGTCCGGCTTTCGCGCAGGTCGGCATCGACATGTTCGGCCACCGTCTGCATGGCCAGTTCGCGCAGTGCCGTCAGATTGGCTGGCGAGAAAAAAGCCTGGAGAGCCTGGTTGGCCTGTTCGGGCAGATAGACCTTGCCTTGGTTCAGGCGCTCGATCAGCTCACGAGCGGGCAAGTCCACCAGACGGATATCACGAAGCCGGTCGAAGACGATGTCGGGTATGGTTTCCCTGACGCGTATGCCGGTGATCTGGTGTACGACGTCGTTGACGCTTTCCAGGTGCTGGATATTGACGGTGGTATAGACATTGATGCCGGCATCGAGCAGTTCCTGGACATCCTGCCAGCGACGCTCGTGCCGGCTGCCGGGGGCATTGCGGTGTGCCAGTTCATCGACCAGTGCAATGGCCGGCCTGCGTGCCAGCAGGGCATCGAGGTCCATTTCTTCCAGCGACTGGCCGCGATAGGTGATTTTCTGCCTGGGCAACTGGGGGAGGTCTTCGAGCAGGGCCTGGGTTTCGGCTCGGCCGTGTGTTTCGATGATGCCTGCGACGACATCCAGACCCTGCTGGTGAAGCTCGCGGGCACGGGCCAGCATGGCGTAGGTCTTGCCCACGCCGGGTGCGGCACCCAGGAACACGGTCAGGCGTCCGGCCTTCTGGCGTTGTAGTTCACCCAGCAGGGCATTGGCCTGTTCTGTCTGATCCATCATGCAAATGTCGATATGCGGCGATATCAAAAAGTCTGCGCGTCTGTGATGTGCCGGTCAAGCGCCAGGTTCAATTCAAGCACATTGACGCGGGGTTGGCCCAGCATGCCCAGTTGCCTGCCACGGGTATGCCGGACGATGAGGTCTTCGACCTCATTGTGATCGAGATGACGGGCCCGGGCGATACGGTTGACCTGGATGGCGGCAGCCTGGGGGCTGATGTGCGGGTCGATTCCGCTTCCGGACTGCGTGACGAAATCTCCCGGGACGGCCGACAGATCAATGCCTTCACGCTGTGCTACTGCGGCCTGGGCGGTGTGCAGACGCTGATGCAGTTCAGGATGGGTTCGTGCCTGGTTGCTGCCTGCCGCAGACATCGGATCATGGTCGACGGCGGAAGGGCGAGGCTGGAAATAGCCTGCATCGGCAAATGGCTGTGCCACCAGGGAGGAGCCCACGGTGCGATCGTTCTGCCTGAGCAGGCTGCCGTTGGCCTCGACAGGAAAGAGGATTTGCCCCAGTCCGACACCGGCAAGTGAGTACAGCAATCCGCAGCCGATAACGGCAATGGCTGCCAGCCCAATGGCACCACGTATCAGGCCATGATCTGACAGCGGGACAGTGGTGTTGTCATGATGATTCGACATGAGGGCCTCCTCAGAACGAAAAGAGTGTGGAAAGCACGAGATCGATACCCTTGATGGCGGCAAAGGGCAGCAACAGGCCACCGACGCCGTAGACCAGCATATTGTTGCGCAACAATCGAGTCGCGTTCGAGGGCCTGAAGCGTACGCCGCGCAGTGCCAGCGGGATCAGCAAGGGAATGATGAGGGCATTGAAGAGCAGCGCCGACAGTACGGCGCTGGTGGGGCTGGACAGATTCATGATATTGAGCGCGGCCATCTGCGGAATGGAGGCCGTGAACAGGGCCGGCAGGATGGCGAAGTATTTTGAGATGTCGTTGGCCAGCGAGAACGTGGTCAGGGCCCCGCGCGTGATGAGCTGCTGCTTGCCGATTTCCACGACTGCCAGGAGCTTGGTCGGATCGCTGTCGAGATCGACCATGTTGCCTGCCTCCTTGGCGGCCTGGGTGCCTGAGTTCATGGCCAGGCCCACATCGGCCTGAGCGAGGGCGGGCGCGTCGTTGGTGCCGTCGCCGACCATCGCCACCAGCCGGCCGGCCGCCTGTTCGGCACGGATGCGGGCGAGTTTGTCTTCGGGGCGCGCTTCGGCAATGTAGTCATCGACGCCTGCCTCGGCGGCAATGCTGGCTGCCGTGAGCGGGTTGTCTCCCGTGATCATCACGGTTCTGACGCCCATGGCGCGCAGTCGGGCAAAGCGCGCCTTGATACCGTGCTTGATCACGTCCGACAATGCGATGACACCCAGTACGTGCCTGTCGTCGCTGACAACCAACGGCGTGGCCCCCTGGCGGGCCACGTCCTTCACCCGGGCCACCAGTTCTTCGGGGACGATGCCGCCCAGTACCTGCACATGCCGTGCGATGGCATCCAGTGCACCCTTGCGGATGAGGCGGCCGTCGGGCAGATCGATCCCCGACATCCGCGATTGTGCGGAAAACGCCACGAAGCGTGCGCCGGCAGGGGCATCGAGGCGCTCGCCCATGCCGCTGGCGAGCCTGACGATGGACTTGCCTTCCGGCGTCGGATCGGCCAGGGAGGCCAGTTGTGCCGCTTCGCGCAACTGTGCGCCATCAATGCCGGTCAGAGCATGGAAGGCGGTTGCCTGCCTGTCGCCATGTGTAATGGTGCCGGTCTTGTCCAACAGCAGCACGTCGATGTCACCCGCCACTTCGACGGCCTTGCCGGACTTGGCCAGGACGTTGGCCTGCAGGGCACGGTTCATGCCGGCGATGCCGATGGCCGGCAGCAGGCCACCGATGGTGGTGGGGATCAGGCAGACCAGCAGGGCGACCAGCAGGACCAGATTGATGTCTATACCGACGAAATGCGCAATGAAGGGCAAGGTGATCACTACGATCAGGAAAGTCAGCGTCATGACGCCGAGCAGAATGCCCAGGGCAATTTCGTTGGGTGTTTTCTGCCGGTTGGAACCTTCCACCAGGGCAATCATGCGATCCAGGAAACTGTGGCCCGGCTCTGCCGTGATGCGCACGATGATACGGTCGGAGAGTACCAGGGTGCCTCCGATCACGCTCGAGCGGTCGGTGTCCGCTTCGCGCAGCACGGGGGCGGACTCGCCGGTGACGGCGGCCTCGTTGATGGTTGCGACGCCCTTGATGATTTCGCCGTCGGCGGGCACCAGTTGACCGGCTTCGACGACGACCCGGTCTCCGGGATGCAGTGCCGAGGCGGGGAGGGGCAGCTCCTCCTGCCCCGTGGCGTCCAGTCTGCGCGCCATCAGGTTCTTGCGGGCCTGCCGCAGCGAGGCTGCCTGTCCACGGCCCCGGGATTCGGCAATCGCTTCTGCGAAATTGCCGAACAGCATGGTGATCAGGAGAATGACGGTCACGGCCCCGCCAAAGCCGGCCGGGGCCCCGCCGGCTGCGGTTGCCATGGCGGTCAGCCATGTGCCGAGCCAGACCACGGCCATGACCGGGTTCTTCAGTATGTGGCGGGGGGCCAGCTTGAGGAACGCGCTGCCCAGCGCAGGCGCGAGTCCGTCAAGGTTCGTGTGCGAGGCAGGTGCAGCCTGGCGTCGAGATATGGTGTGCTTCATGGCGAGTTCCTCAATGCGCGATCAGGGTCAGGTGGTCGGCGACCGGGCCGAGTACCAGCACGGGCAGGAATTGCAGCAGTGTCAGGATGAGGATGACGGCAATCAGGACGCAGGCAAATGTGGGCGTCTCGATCTGCAGGCTGCCTGAATCCTCCGGTGCCGGGCGCTTGCGGGCCAGCATGGCTGCGATCAGCAGTGGCACGATGAGTGCCGGATACCGGCCGGCGACGAGTGCGATGCTGCCGGTCGTGTTCCACCACACGCTGTTGTCACCCAGCCCTTCAAGTCCGGAACCGTTGTTGGCGAACGCTGACGCGTACTCGTAAAACACCTGGCTGATGGCGTGAAAGCCAGGATTCGATGTGCCGGCCAGGCTGGGCAGGCCAAGCGTGATGGCCGTGAATCCCAGCACCACCAGGGGTTGCAGCAGTACAAGCAGGGCCAGCAGTTTCACTTCAGGTGCCTCGATCTTGCGGCCGAACAGCTCGGGTGTGCGTCCGGTCATGAGGCCGGCCAGGAACACGGCCAGCATCAGATAGACCAGGAACTGCTGCAGGCCACTGCCGATGCCGCCCCATATGGCATTGATCAGCATGTTGGCCATGGCTGCCAGGCCGGTCAGTGGGGCAGCCGAGTCAAGCATGGCGTTGACCGAACCGTTCGACGTCTGCGTGGTCAGTGCGCTCCACAGCGCAGAGGCGGCTGCGCCGAAGCGGACTTCCTTGCCCTCCATGAGAGCGATATCCTGCGCGGTCGATGACGATCCTTCCGACCAGATGGCGAAGGCTCCCGAGGCTACCGACATGGTCAGCATGGTGCCGAAGACCAGCGCGGCAAACCTGCGCCGTCCCGTCAGACCGGCAATCATGAATATCACGCTGACAGGCAGCAGGATCAGGCCCAGCGTTTCGAGCAGATTCGACAGGGGGGTGGGATTCTCCAGCGGCGTGGCGCTGTTGGGCCCGTACCAGCCGCCGCCGTTGGTGCCCAATTGCTTGAGGGCGACCATGGGAGCAACCGGGCCCAGCGGGATTTTCTGTTCCGTCATGGCAACTGATACATCCACCGGTGCGACGACCGGGCCGCCCGCCAACGTGGCGGGTACGCCCTGGCTGGTCAGCAGCACCGACCACAGCAGACACAGGGGCAGCATGACACGCAGGGTCGGGCGCAGTACATCCACCCAGTAATTGCCGACATCCACCGCTGTGCCAGGTGCCTTTTCTTCCTGGGCGGGGAGGGGGCCGCGACCGTCGCAGAGCGTACGCAATGTTGCCACGACCAGCGCCAGTCCCATCATCGGGGTGATGACCTGCAGGGCCACGATGGCCGTCATGTGGGCGAAATAGGAGAGCTGGGCCTGGCCGGCGTAGTGCTGCTGGTTGGTATTGGTCAGGAAGGACACCATGGTATGCAGCGCCAGATCCCAGCGCATGTTGGGGACTGCGTCCGGGTTGAACGGCAGCCATGCCTGGGTGACCAGCACCAGCCAGACAAAAGCGGCCAGCACGAGGTTGCTCAGCAAAAAGGCACCGGCATAGCCGCGCCAGCTCATGCCTGCTCGGGGATGCGTACCCATGAGTCGGTAGAGTGGACGCTCGATCCTGTTGAACAGCCTGTCTCCAGGCGTCGGCGTACCTCGCATCACCGCAGACAGATAGCGGCCCAGAGGCCAGCCCAGGAGAATGGCCAGGGCGAGGACAAGAAAAAACTCGGTCATGATCGGCTCCATTGCAGGCGAAACACCCATGGCCAAGTATTCATCCGATGCCCGTAAATTCTCTATGCCACGATGTGGTCCGGATCATAAATTCGGCATAAATTCGACATGTCCTGGCGTGATACCGGTGCAGTCCTGATATGCGGGAAAACAGCACTTGCAAAAAATACTGTATTTTTATACAGTATTCATATCGCGGCATCGGTGCCGCCCACATCGGAGAAGTCCATGAGCAGTGCCGTTCGCTCCACCGCCATGCTGTCACCTGTTTCCGTCTGGCCCGTTCGGGCACGGCACCGCATTCAGTCGGCCACCGAGGCCGTGGCTGTAGCTGCTGCGCCGCGCCGTCGCGCATCTGTTGCCCGAGTATCTGTATGGCGGCGCTGCACGCAGGCCGTGGTACGGCACCGTATCGAAATTGTCGATACCGGACTGGCCCTGTTCGGTGTGGCAATGATCCCGCTGGTGTGCTGGGTTGGGTATGCTGCCGGCTTTTG